>NZ_JBYNAH010000089.1:0-9778 GCF_059781815.1 Salipiger sp.
TCCTGCTGGGCGGTCTCTACGCCCTCTTCGCCGCCGGTCTCAGCCTCGTCTTCGGCATCATGCGGCTGGTCAACCTCGCCCATGGCGATCTCATCGTGCTTGCCGCCTTCCTGATCCTCGTGGCGGTGACGGCGCTGGGGCTGCACCCGTTCCTCGCGGTTCTGGTCGCGGCGCCTGTCATGTTCGCCATCGGCTGGGCGCTGCAGACCTTCGTGCTCAACCGGGTGCTCGGAGACGACATCCTGCCGCCGCTTCTGGTCACTTTCGGGCTCTCGGTGGTGATCCAGAACGGCCTTCTGGAGGGCTTCACCGCCGACAGCCAGAAGCTGGCCGCCGGGCCGGTCGAGGCCGCCTCGCTGGCGCTCGGGCCGGTGACCGTGGGGGTGATGCCGCTGCTCACGCTGATCTCGGCGGTGCTGGTGATCCTCGGGCTCAACCAGCTGTTCTACCGCACCGCACTCGGCCGCGCCTTCCGCGCCACCTCGGACGACGCGGTGACCGCGGGGCTGATGGGCATCCGCCCAGAGCGGGTCTTTGCCATCGCCACCGGCATCGCGCTGGTGGTGGCGACAATCGCCGCGCTCTATCTCGGCATCCGCGCCAATTTCGACCCCACCATCGGCCCCGCCCGGCTGCTCTATGCCTTCGAGGCGGTGATCATCGGCGGGCTCGGCAGCCTCTGGGGCACGCTTGCGGGCGGCATCCTGATCGGCGTCGCGCAGGCGCTGGGGGCGGCGGTCAACCCGGAATGGCAGATCCTCGCTGGACACGTGGCCTTTGTCGCGATCCTGCTGGTCCGCCCGCGCGGCCTGTTCCCGCGCGCCCATGCCTGAGGAGGAGAGCATGACCAAGACCAACGCAACCCGCGCCATCCTCGCCCTTGGAGTCGTCGCCCTGTTCCTGGTGCCGGTGCTCGGCAGCCGCGCCATGGTGCAGGACCTGTTCATGGTGCTGACCATGCTGGTGCTGGCGCTGAACTGGAACATGCTGGCGGGCTTCGCCGGGCTTGTCTCGGTCGGTCAGCAGGCCTTTGTCGGCGTCGGCGCCTACGCCATGTTCGGCGCGGTGATCCTGCTTGGCGTCGACCCGCTCTGGGGCGTGCTTCTGGGCGGGCTGGCGGCGCTGGCCCTGTCGGTGCCGATCGCCATCTTCACCTTCCGCCTGAACGGCGCCTATTTCGCCATCGGCACCTGGGTCTCGGCCGAGATCGTGCGGCTGAGCCTGGCGCAATGGCAGGCGCTTGGCGGCGGCACCGGCACCTCGCTGCCCAAGGGCACCACCAAGGAAATGATGCTGGTGCCGCAGATCAAGGAGCTGCTTGGCGGCAGCTCCTCGGCGGCGGCGGACGCGCTGACCTACTGGCTGGCGCTGATCCTCGCGCTGGTGACGCTGGGCGCCGGCTACACCTTCCTGCGCTCGCGCATGGGGCTCGGACTGCAGGCGATCCGCGACAATGCCGAGGCCGCGCGCTCGGTCGGGGTCGATCCGCTGCGGCTGAAGGCGCTGGTATTCCTGCTCACCGCCTTCGGCACCGGGCTCTGCGGCGCGCTGCTGTTCATCCAGATCACCCGGGTCACCCCGGAGGCCGCCTTCTCGGTGGTCGACTGGACCGCCTTCGTGATCTTCATCACGGTGATCGGCGGCATCGGCACCCTGCCGGGGCCGATCGTGGGCGTGGTGGTGTTCTATGCCCTGCAACGGCTGCTGTCTGATTATGGTACCGTCTACCTGATCGTCCTCGGCCTGATCGGCATCGCCATCATGCTGTTCGCCCGGCGCGGCCTCTGGGGGCTGTTCACCGACCGCACCGGCATCGAGCTTCTGCCGCTGCGCCAGACCCCGCCACGCGCGGCACGCAGTGCCGCGGCCTCCGACAAGCCCGCCCTGCAGGCGCATCATTCCTGATCACGAAAGGATCCTGACATGACACAGTATTTCACCGAAGACGGCTCGGTCGAGGCGGTCAACGCACGGATGCGCGGCGAGGTCCCGCCGCGGCTTGCAGAGGTCATGGCCTGCCTCGTCAAGCACCTGCATGCCTTTGCCAAGGAAACCGAACTGACGCAGGAGGAGTGGGATCTCGGCATCGAGTTCCTGACCAAGACCGGCCAGATCTGCTCGGACGAGCGGCAGGAGTTCATTCTGCTGTCGGACGTGCTGGGCTTCTCGATGCTGGTCGATGCGATCAACAACCGCCGCCCGATGGGCGCCACCGAAAACACCGTCTTCGGACCGTTCCACGTCGCCGATGCGCCGATCCGCGAGATGGGCGCCAATATCAGCCTCGACGGCAAGGGCGAGCGCTGCTTCTACGAGGGCCGGGTGATCGACATTCACGGCGAGCCCATCGAAGGCGCCTGCGTCGATGTCTGGTCGGACAACTCCGACGGCTATTACGACGTGCAGCAGCCGGGCATCCAGCCGAAGTGGAACAACCGCGGACGCTTCATCACCGGCAGCGACGGCAAGTACAGCTTTTACGGCATCAAGCCGGTGAGCTATCCGATCCCCGATGACGGCCCGGTGGGCAAGATGCTGCGCGCGATGGGCCGCCACCCCTACCGCCCGGCCCACATGCACTACATGGTCACCGCACCGGGCCACCAGCGCATCGTGACCCACACCTTCGTGGGCGACGATCCCTACATCACCGACGATGCGGTGTTCGGGGTGAAGCAGACGCTCGTGGCTCCCTTCGAGCACGTGAATGACGGCGACACGATCTGGCGGTCTCCCTTCGACTTCGTGATGGTGCCTGTGCCGGCGATGGCGAGCACCGAAGCCGAACCTGCCGAGTGATGCCGTCCGGCGGCGCCGGCCCGGGCCGGCGTCGTCCCCCCTTCTGCAAGGCCCCCTGTTCAGGAAAGACCCCATGCCCAACGTGAAGATCTTCGTCGACCGCCGCCTGCCGGAACGGGCCGCGCTTGCCGCGCTGCTGCCGCCACTGCGCGACCTGCTCTGCGACACGCTCTCGGTGCCGGTCGCGGCCTGCCAGATCGCGCTTGTCGAGGTCGAGGGGCTGCCCGACCAGCCGCTGATCAATGCCGAGCTTCAGGTCCTGCCGACGCCCGAGCGCACCCGCGAGATGCTCACCGGGGTCGGCGGCAAGGTGCGCGCGCTCTTTGCCGAGGAAACCGACGCCCACATCGCCGTGCGCATCACCCAGCTCGACCCGGAGACCTATGTCGCGCTGAAGTGACGCCGCGCGCTTCAATTCCCTGCCGCATCTGCGCTATCACCCTGTCGGGGCTGCGGGAGGCGGAAGCATGACGGACGACACGGCGCAGGAATGCGTCTGGGAGGTGGACGGGCTGCGCCTTGCCGGGCTGGCCTGGGGGCCGGAGGACGGCACCCCGGTACTCGCCCTGCACGGCTGGATGGATCATGCCGCCAGCTTCCAGGAGCTGGCGCCGCTGCTCACCGGCTGCCGCGTGGTGGCGCTGGACCTGAGCGGGCAGGGGCTCAGCGCGCATCGCGCCGCGCACGCGACCTACAACATCTGGGATGACCTGCCGCAGATCGCCGAGCTGCTCGACCGGCTGGGTTGGCGGGACTACGTCCTGCTCGGCCATTCGCGCGGGGCCAATATCTCGGGGCTTTTTGCCGCCGCGCAGCCCGGCCGGGTGCGGGCGCTGATCGCGCTCGACTCGCTGGTGCCCGAGCCCGATCCCGACGAGACCATCGTCACGACCCTGCAGGCCTTCATCGAGCAGACCCGCAAGCAGAAGGCCCGGCCGCCGCGCCTGTTTGACTCGCCCGAGGCCTATGTCTCGCGGCGGGCCGCGCAGGGCAATTCCCGGGCCACGTCCGAGGCGCTGGCGGGCCGGGCGCTCGAGCCCCATCCCGAGGGCGTGCGGATGCGCGGCGATCCGCGGCTCTTTGCGCGTTCGGCGGTGAAGCTGAAGCAGGCCGACGTGGAAGAGGTGCTGCAAGCGCTGCGCTGCCCGGTGCTGAACGTCTGGGCCACCGAGGGGATCAAGGCCCGGCGCCCGGTGGTGGCGGCGCTGGCGGAACGGGCCGAAGCTTTGGTGGCCGATTATGAGACCATCGAAATCGCTGGCGACCACCATTTTCATCTCGACCCGGTCGCGGCACAGGCCATCGCCGGCGAGGTGCTGGGCTTTCTCGACCGCCACGGATGCCGCTGAGCCGGCCGGCGCCCTCGTGCCGCGGCGCGAGGGCCTCTCCGCGTTGCCGCTCTGCCGCGCGAACAGCAGAAACTTCGGATGAGCGCGGCGATACGGCAGATCTTTTCACGAGATCTGGTAGATAATCGGCAAGACGCGGCCGTATGACGGCCATCGGCCAGTAACGGAAAGAGATTTGCATGAGTGTCGCTCAGGACCAGTCGGATGTCGCCCTGCCGGCAGGCAGCGCCGAGCTGATGCCGCCGGAGGCGCTTGCGCGCTATGCCGCCTTCATGCGCCGTGAGGCTCCCAAGGTCGAAAGCGACTGGCTGCAGGTCGACATCTACAAGGCCCGTATCGAGCAGCTCGAGCCGAGCATGGTGGGCCGGCTGCACGAGCTTACGGTCAGCGTGTTCTGGCCGCACCGCGCCCCGGATATCGACCTCGTGGTGCGGCTCGGCAAGGGCTACGTGGCGCTCGACGAGATCGACCGCCCGCTGAGCTCGGCCATGGGGTTTCCCAGCGGTGACGATTTCGCGATGCTGGGCATGATGGTGACCACGCCGCGGCTTCAGGCGCAAGGCACCGGAAGCCGGCTGCTGCGCCGGGTGATGACCGATCAGGCCGGTCGCGACCTGCGGCTTTCGGCCACGCGCGAGGGCTACCGCCTGTATGAAAGCGCGGGCTTCACCCCGGTGGCACTGGTCTATCAGCATCAGGGCAAGGCCCGTGCCATCCGCCCGCCCGAGCCGCTTCCCGGCCTCACGGTGCGTCCGATGACCGAGGCCGACCTTCCTGCGATGCGCGCGCTCGACACCCACGCCTATGGTGCCCCGCGCACGGCGATTTTCGACGCGCTGCGCGCGGTCTCCGACATCGTGGTGGCCGAGCGCGGCGGTGAGATCGAAGGCTTTGCAATGGCGCGCCGGTTCGGCAAGGGCCGGGTGATCGGCCCGTTGATCGCCGAGCAGGACGGCGTGGCGATGCAGCTCGCGGCGCATTTCATCATGGCTCACGAGGGCGAGTTCCTGCGGATCGACACCATCGTCGAGAGCGAACGCTTCGAGGCTTTTGTCTCGGCGGCAGGGCTTGGCGTCTATGATACGGTCACCGACATGCGCTTCGGCCGGCTGCGCCGCGCCGAGAGCGGTCCGAAGACCTACGGCATGGCGATGCAGTCGCTGGGCTGACCGGTGCTGCGAGCGGCGGGCGTGCGGGTGCCGGGATGAGATCTGGCTGCGGGGCTCGCACCGCGCCTCGAACCAGCACTTCAGAGCGGAGATCGGGTTTCTGACCCAAATTCCGTTTGCCGAAATCGGGCGCGGATCAAAATCGCCTGCAGACTCGCGAAAGAAATATAGTATCGTTTTTCGACAGATTTATCCTTTTGGGAGAGTCGAATTATGGTGCCATATTTCAAGGCTTTGCGAACCGCGTGCCTCTCGGCAGTGATCCCCCTGGCGTTCGCAGGCGCCGCCTCTGCCCGGGAGAAGCCGCGCCTGATCCTGCAGATCACCGTGGATCAGTTGCGCGGCGATCTGCCGACACGGTACCTGGATCGGCTCGGGGAAGGCGGCTTTCGCTACCTGCTCGAAAGCGGGATTCACTATAACAACGCCCATCACACGCATGCGAATACCGAAACCATCGTCGGGCATACGACGCTCGCCACCGGTGCCACGCCTGCGGCGCATGGCATGGTTGGAAACCTCTGGTTCGACCGGGCCGAGGGGCGGACCGTCTACAATATCGAAGACCCGGACTATGCGATACTGACCCGCGGGGCAGACGTCGACGAGTCCACCGAGATCGACCCGACCCAGCGCGCCGCCAAGAACGACGGGCGCTCTCCGCGTACCATTCTGACATCGACTTTCGGGGATGAGCTGGCGGCGCTCACCCACGGGCGCGCAAAGGTGTTCGGCGTCTCGATCAAGGACCGCGGCGCGGTGTCGATGGCGGGGCATGCCGGCAAGGCATTCTGGTTCTCGAAATCGGTGGGGCAATTCGTGACCAGCAGCTACTACTACGACAGCTACCCCGGCTGGGTCGATGACTGGAACGCCAAGGGGCTGCCGCAGAGTTTCGGCGGTCAGGCCTGGGAGCTTTTGAACCCGATCGACACCTATCTGTTCGGCGAGAGCGATGATCAGGACTGGGAGCCGGATTTCGCCGGGTTCGGGCGCATTTTCCCGCATCCTCTGGGCGCGGCAGAGGACAAGTATTTCACCACCTTGCTGACCCTCAGCCCGCCGGGCGACGCAATCACGGCGGATTTTGCAAAGACCCTGATCGATGCAGAGGGGCTGGGCGATGACGATGTTACCGACTTTCTCGGCGTGAGTTTCTCGGTGACCGATTACGTCGGCCATTTCTACGGCCCCTCGAGCCTCGAGTCCGAAGACAATCTCTTGCAGCTCGATCGCACGCTGGCCGACCTCTTCGCCTTTGTCGATGCAGAGATCGGGCTCGACAAGACCCTGATCGTCCTGTCCTCGGATCACGGTGCGCCGGAGGCACCGGGATATCTTGCCTCGCTTGGTCTCCTGGGTGGCTACGTGACGCCCGACGCCTGGGATACCGCTCCGGCGGTGTCGCGCATCAAGGAGCGGTTCGGGATCACCGGAGACCTCTTCGAGGGCTATGATCACCCCTACCTTCTTCTCAGTGACGATGTCCGAAACAATCGCGAGATCGACAGGATCGCGCTCGAGACGGAGATCGCAAACGAGCTGGTTGCCTTCGAGGGTGTGGCCTACGCGGTTCCGAGTTCGCGGCTGCGCGAGGGGTCGGTCCCCGACAATGCGCTGATGCGGGCGGTGCTGAACAACTATCATCCCGACCGGTCCGGCGACATCTATGTCGTGTTCGAGCCCGAGTGGCTCATCAATGACATGGACGGGCTGTCGGTCACCGTCACCCATGGCTCGCCCTGGAGATACGACACCTATGTGCCAATCCTGTTCGCCGGCTTCGGGATCGCGCCGCAGATCGTGTCGCGGCGGGTCCACACCGTCGACGTCGCGCTGACGCTGGCGACGGTTGCCGGAACGCGCCCGCCCTCCGGGGCGGCGGGTGAGGTCTTGTTGGAGGTCGTCGGGCAATAGCGGTCGGCTTGGGCCGCTGAGCCTTCGGCTGCGCCCTTCTGTGGGAAAGCCTGCCCGCGCGACTGGCGGTCAACCTGCGCCGTGCCCGACCCGTCTTCGACCCGCGCGTCCCTATCCGTAGACCGCCCGGGGCATCGCGCCTGCGACGCAGGGTGCGATCCCGCTGGCCGCTGCAGTCTTGACGCAAGTCAACACCCGCCTCGCCGCTTCGCGCTATGGTGGAACAGTATCAGAGAGAGACAGAGTTGGAGGGGGGAGATGCTAAGGTATTCAGAAATAAGAGGTCTGTTGATCTGCGCAGTCTCGGGCCTGGCGCTCGCGGGGTCCTCCGCGATCGCTCAGGATCTCAGCGCCGACGAAGCGCGAGACATCGCCAGGGACGCTTATATCTTCGGCTATCCGCTGGTGGAGAATTACCGCATCCAGTACGCTTACAGCGTCGACACCGGCGGGGCTGAGTACAAAGGCCCGTTCAACAGCCTGGTGAATATCGCGCGTCTCTATACGCCGGAAGACACCGCTATTCAGACGCCGAATTCCGATACGCCCTATTCGATGCTCGGAGCGGACCTTCGAAAGGAACCGCTCGTTCTGACGGTGCCCGCGATTGACCAAGGGCGTTATTATTCCCTGCAATTCGTCGATGCCTACACGTTCAATTTCGACTATGTCGGAAGCCGCACCACGGGGAATGCCGGCGGAACCTACATGCTGGCCGGTCCGAGCTGGTCCGGCGAGACACCGGACGGCATCGACGAACTCATCCGAAGCGAGACCGACTTCAATTTCGTGATCTATCGAACCCAGCTCATGGGGCCGGACGATCTGGAAAATGTCAAAGCCATTCAGGCCGGGTACAAGGCAGAACCGCTGTCTGCCTTCCTCGGTCAGCCAGATCCCGGCGGGGCGGCGGCGGAGCTTCAGGCGCCGGACGTCGTGCCCTCCCGGGTCACGCTCGACCAGCCCGTGACACAGGCTCTGGAGCCGATTTCCCAGGACGAGGAGCGCACCGACCCGGCCTTCTTCGAGATCCTCGATCTGACGCTGAAATTCGGCCCGGTTCCGGAGGAAGAGACAGAGCTGCGCGCCCGGATGGCCAAACTCGGCATCGGCACCGAGACGGGCTTTGACGTGGAGAGCCTCTCGCCCGACATTCATAAGGCGGTTCAGGCCGGCATGGCGGATGCCTGGGCCGCGTATGACACCTTTGCCAGGGAGGAGATCGAAACCGGCAAGGTGACCTCTGCCGACATGTTCGGAACGCGCGAGAAGATCGCCGGCAACTGGATGTACCGGATGGCTGCGGTGGTGCTCGGGATCTACGGCAACTCGCCGGAAGAGGCCTTCTATCCGGCGCTGCGGGTCGATGCCGACGGCAACCCGATGTCAGGCGAACATGCGTATACGATCACCTTCCCGGAAGGCCAGTTGCCGCCGGTGAATGCCTTCTGGTCGGTCACGATGTATGATCTGCCGCGAAGCCTTCTGGTGGCAAATCCGATCGACCGCTACCTGATCAACTCCCCCATGCTGCCGGACCTGACGATGAACGACGACGGCTCGCTCACGCTCTACGTGCAGCACGAGTCGCCGGGAAAGGAGAAGGAGGCCAACTGGCTTCCGGCGCCGGCAGGCGATTTCTGGATGGCCATGCGCCTATATTGGCCCAAGGAGGCCGCTCTGGATGGAAGCTGGCAGGCGCCGGGCGCGGTGAAGGTGGAGTAGACACCGAATGTGCAGCAGGTCGCCCGGAGCGCTCGCTGCGCGCTCCGGGCGATCCTTGCCTCAGGACAGGCGATCCTTGAGGCCGAAATACATCCCCACCAGCGGCAGGAACCACGGCTTGCCCGAATGCAGGGGCACCTTGGGCCAGTCGAGGCCCTGAAGCGGGTTCGTGTCGGTGCGTCCCATTGCCATGTCCGCCAGAACCTGCCCCATCAGCGTCGCCATCTGCGCGCCGTGGCCGGAATAGCCCATGCCGTAGAGCATCCCGTCGGCCTCGCCGGCGCGGGGGAAGCGGTCCTTGGTCATGCCGACCATGCCGCCCCAGCAATAGTCGATTTCGACGCCCTTCAGCTGCGGGAAGATCTCGGCCAGTCCGGCACGCAGGACCTTGCCCGACTTGGCGTCCGAGCTCTGGTCCGAGCTGGCCGAGAACCGCGCGCGCCCGCCGAAGATCATCCGCTTGTCCGGCGACAGGCGGAAATAATTGCCGATATTCATCGAGGTGACATAGGTGCGGTTGCCCGGGAGCGTGGCCGCGATCTCGGCCTCGCTGAGCGGGCGGGTGGCGACGATGAACGAGCCGACCGAGATGATGCGTTTGCGGAAATAGCCCAGCGGCGCGTTTGCCACGCTGTTGGAATAGGCGTTGGTGGCGGCGATCACCCGGTCTGCGCGGATCGTGCCCCGGGGCGTCTCGATCAGCCAGCCGCCGTCTTCGCGCTTGCGCCCGATGACCGGGGTGTTCTCCCAGATCTTTGCGCCGTGCCGATGGGCCGCCTCGGCCAGACCGTTGACGTAGCGGCCCATGTGCATCATCGC
>NZ_JBYNAH010000089.1:9788-18639 GCF_059781815.1 Salipiger sp.
ATCGCCGACTTGCCGTAGAGCATGGCGCCGTGGAAGGTCTCGGAGCCGATCTCGTCTCCGAGCTCATGCGCCTCGAGAAAGCGCGTATCGGCATCGACCTCGCGGTGGATCAGCTCGAAATTCGAGCGCAGACCGGCCACGTGGCTTGACTTGGAGGCGAGCTTGAGCTTGCCCGAGCGGCGGAAATCGCAGGCGATGCTCTCTTCGGCGATGACATCCTCGATCATGTCGATGGAACGGTCATAGGCCTGCCACAGAGCCTTGGCGCGCTCGGTGCCGAGATGCGCCTTGGCCTCGCCATAGCCATGCGCCATGCCGTTGTTGAGGTGGCCGCCATTGCGCCCCGAGCCGCCAAAGCCCACATGCCGGGCCTCGAGCACCGCGACGCTGACCCCGTCCCGGGCGAGCTTGCGGGCGGCGTTGAGGCCGGTGAAGCCCGCGCCGATCACCACCACGTCGACGCGGCCCTCGACCGGCCCTGCCTCGGCCGATGCAAAGGCAGGCGCCGTGTCGTGCCAGTAGGATTTGAACTGCATCGCGGTGTGTCCTCTCAGAGACCGACGACGCCGGGCAGGCCGGAAATGTCCTTGATCTCGGTATAGCCGTAGAACGGGTTGGCGGGCTCATGGCCGCGGTTGACCCAGACCTTGTTCTCGATGCCAAGGTCATGCGCGGTCATCAGATCGTAGCGGAACGAGGAGGAGACGTGCAGCACGTCTTCCGGGCCGCAGCCGAGCATGTCGAACATGTACTCGAACGCGCGCATCTGCGGCTTGTAGGCCCCGGCGCTCTCGGCGGTGAAGACATGCGCGATGGGCGCGCCGAGCTTCTCGATATTGTGCGGGATCTGGCTGTTCATCGAGTTGGTGAGCGCCACCAGCGGGATGTGCGGCGCGATCTTGGCAAGCCCTGCGGGCACGTCGGGGTTGGGGCCCCATGTCGGCACGCGGTCATAGATCTTGGCCGCGATCTCGGGGTCGAAGGCGACGCCATTGCGCTTGCAGGTGCGCTCGAGCGCGTTGTGCACCACCTCGGCATAGGGCTTCCATGCGCCGAGCACCTCGTCCAGACGATAGGCCGAGAAATCGCGGATGAAGACCTCGATCTTCTCCGGTCCGAGCTGTTCGCCATAGAAATCGCGGGCGGCACCGGCCATGTCGAAATAGATCATCGTGCCGTGGCAGTCGAAGGTGATGAATTTGGGGCGGAAGGTCATGTCTGTCTCCGGGGGTGCGTATTGCGGCCATCTTGGCCCGGCCCCGGCGGAAGCGCCTGCCGCGTTTCTCCCGCTGAGCGCATGAAATTGCGTTTGTCGCGATACGGGCGGCACGCTCTGCCGCGGGGCCGGGGCATTCGGTGACTGCGGCGGCGGGGCAGGGGGCATGTTGGCGGCAGTTTGATACCCTAAGACCCGGAGACCTCCGATGAGCCTGCTCGTCCCCCTCGATACCGCCCCCGATTTTGCCCCCAAGGAAGGCAGCGCCGCCCCCGACCGCCTGCTCGAGGGCGCGCCTTCCTACAAGACATGGGAGCTCGACACGGCACTGGCCGAGGCCGCCAAGTGGGGCAAGATCCGCACCGGGGTCTGGGAGGCCACCGCGGGCAAGACCATCTCGATCAAGGGCGAGACCTTCGAGTTCTGCCACATCCTCTCGGGCCGCTGCGAGATCAGCGAGGACGGCGGTGAGACGCATGTCTTCGGCGCCGGCGACAGCTTCGTCATGAAGCCCGGATTCACCGGCAGCTGGAACACGCTCGAGACGGTGAAGAAGATCTTCGTGATCGCCTCCTGATGCGCGCGACAGAGAGTCTCGAGCGGCTGGTCGGGTTTCCCACCGTGGTGGGCGGCCCGAACGGCGCGCTGATCGACTGGGTCGCGGACTACCTCGGCAGCCATGGCGCCAGGGTCACGCGGCTGATGGGCCCGGAGGGCGACCGCGAGAACCTCTTCGCGACCCTCGGCGATCCGTCGCGGCCCGGCTATATCCTGTCGGGCCATGTCGACGTGGTGCCGGCGGGTGAGCCGGGCTGGCAGGGCGATCCGTTCGTCCTGCGCCAGAGCGGCGAGCGGCTGATCGGGCGCGGCGCCTGCGACATGAAGGGCTTTGTCGCCGCCGTGCTCGCGGCGGTGCCGGAGCTGGCCGAGATGCCGCTCGGCGCACCTGTCCACATTGCGCTGTCCTATGACGAAGAGGCCGGCTGTCGCGGCGTGCCGCATCTGCTCGAGAAACTGCCCGAGCTCTGCGCCGCGCCGCTGGGCTGCATCGTCGGCGAGCCCTCGGGGCTGGTGCCGGTGCTGGCCCACAAGGGCAAGGCGGCGCTGCGGCTGAGCGCCACGGGCCGCGCGGGGCATTCCTCGCGCCCGGATCTCGGATGCAACGCCATCCACGCGCTGACCCCGGCGCTGGCGCAGGCTGTGGCGCTGGCCGGAGAGCTCGAGAGTGGGCCGCAGGATGCGCGCTTCGAGCCGCCCTATTCCTCGCTTCAGGTGGGCACGATCTCGGGCGGGCAGGCGCTCAACATCATCCCCGACGCGGCCGAGGCCCGGATCGAGGCCCGCGCCATCGCCGGGGTCGACCCCAAGCAGATTTTGCAGCCGCTGCTGGAGATCCCCGGCGTGGCGGCGGAGTGGCTCGCAAGCTATCCGGCATTGGCGCTCGAGGCCGATCATCCGCTGGCGGCGCTGAGTGCCGCGATCTCCGGCCACGCGCCGCTGCAGGCGGTGTCCTATGGCACCGAGGCGGGGCTGTTCCAGCAGGCCGGCGTGCCATCGGTGATCTGCGGGCCGGGCGATATCGCGCGCGCCCACAAGCCCGAGGAATACCTCACCGAGGCCGAGCTGTCGGGCGCGCTCGAGATGGTGCTCGCGCTTGGCCGAAGGCTGATCTGAGCGCGGCATATCCTGCGGCGCCCCGTGGTGCTGGCAGCGCAAACCTGCGGCGCGGGCGGAGGATCAGGCCAAACCTGCCGCCCGTGCGCCCCTAAGCTGAGTCCAAGAGACGATCCAAGAAGAGAGATGCCATGACCGCAGCTTCTCCCACGAAGGCGCCCACGCCTGACCTTGCGCTGACCGCGTTCGCGCCCGAGCATATCGACGGCGCGCTGCGCCTGTCGCGGGAGGCCGGCTGGCCGCACCGCGCCGAGGACTGGGCGCTGACGCTCTCGGTGTCGCGCGGCGTCGTGGCTGAGGCCGACGGTGAGATCGTCGGCACGGCGCTGTGCTCGATCTTCGGCGAGGTCGCGACGATCAACATGATCATCGTCGATGCGCGGATGCGTGGGCAGGGGCTTGGCCGCAGGCTGATGCAGGCGGTGCTCGATCTGGCCGGCGCGCGCGAGCTGCGCCTCACCGCGACCGCCGACGGGCTGCCGCTTTACGAGAAGCTGGGCTTCGAGGCGACGGGTCAGATCCGGCAGCATCAAGGCATCGCCCTGGCCGCCGCGCCGGAGCTTGCCGTCGCACTCGGAGACGCCGAGGGCGTCGCCGCGATGGATCTCGCCGCCAGCGGCATGGACCGCGCGGCGCTTCTGGCCAGCATTGCCGAGCGCGGCACGGTGCTGCGCGCGGAGGGCGGCTTCGCGCTGCTGCGCGATTTCGGGCGCGGGCAGGTGCTTGGCCCGATCGTGGCGCGCGACGCGGCCACCGCGCGGGCGCTGCTTAGCGCCGGGGCCAGCCGCGCGGCGGGCGGTTTCCTGCGCGTCGACCTGACCGATGCGGCGCTGGCCGCCGATGCCGAGGCGCTTGGCCTCACCCATGCCGGCGGCGGCACCGCCATGGCCAAGGGCGCCCGCCCTGCGCCGACCCCTGAGTTCACATCCTACGCCCTGGCCTCGCAGGCCCTCGGCTGATCCACCGGAGCACATCATGCTGACCAATTCCCTTGTCGAGCTGGACCGCCAGCACCTCGTTCACCCGGTTTCCTCCTTCCGCGGCCATGAGGCACGCGGCGTGCGCGTCCTGCGCTCGGCCAAGGGCGCGACCGTCACCGACGCGGAAGGCCGCGAGCTGATCGACGGCTTCGCCGGTCTGTGGTGCGTCAACGCGGGCTACGGCCACGAAAGCGTGGTCGAGGCCGCCGCCGAGCAGATGCGCAAGCTGCCCTATGCCACCGGCTATTTCGACCTTGGCGCCGAGGCGCCGATCCGGCTTGCCGCCGAGCTGGCCGAGCGCAGCCCGGGCGATCTCAACCACATCTATTTCAGCCTCGGTGGCTCGGACGCGGTCGACAGCACGATCCGCTTCATCCGCTACTACTGGCACGCCAAGGGCCAGCCCGGGCGCGACCAGTTCATCTCGGTCGAGCAGGGCTATCACGGCTCGACCACGATGGGCGCGGGCCTGACCGCGCTGCCGGGCTTTCACGACGGCTTTGGCGTGCCCTACCAGTGGCAGCACAAGATCTCGTCGCATTATGCCTACCGCAACCCGGCGCAAAGCGCGCAGGAGATCATCGACGCCTCGGTGGCCGAGCTGCGCGCCAAGGTGGCCGAGATCGGCGAGGACAAGGTCGCGGCTTTCTATGTCGAGCCGATCCAGGGCTCTGGCGGCGTGCTGGTGCCGCCCAAGGGCTGGATGAAGGCGATGCGCGATGTCTGTGCCGAGCTCGAGATCCTGTTTGTCGCCGACGAGGTGATCACCGCCTTCGGCCGCACCGGGCCGCTCTTTGCCTGCGAGGACGAGGGCATCGTGCCCGACCTGATGACCACCGCCAAGGGCCTGACCTCGGGCTACGTGCCGATGGGCGCGGTGTTCATGCGCGATCATGTCTACGAGACCATCGCCGATGGTGCCGGCGCCAAGGCGGTGGGCCACGGCTTTACCTACTCGGCGCACCCGGTCTCGGCGGCGGTGGCGCTCGAGGTGCTTTATCTCTACGAGAGCGGCCTGCTGGAGAACGGCCGCAAGGCCGGCGCGCGGCTGATGGCGGGGCTCGAGAGCCTGCGCGATCACCCGCTGGTCGGCGACGTGCGCGGGCGCGGTATGCTCGCGGCGGTCGAGCTGGTCACCGACAAGGCGCAGAAGACCCCGCTGCCCGCCAGCGTGCAGCCCGCCACCCGGCTTTTCGACCGGGCATGGGAGCAGGGGCTGATCGTGCGCAGCTTCCCGCAGGGCATCTTCGGCTACGCGCCGCCGCTGTGTTGCACCGAGGCCGAGATCGACGCCATCGTCGAGCGCACCCGCAGCGTGCTCGACCTGACGCTCGAAGACCCCGAGATCCGCGCGGTGCTGCGCTGATGGCGCTGCTGCTGCTGGGGCCGGCGGTACGCGCCGCCGTCTGGGCCGAGGTCTGTGCCGAGGCGGGCGAGGTCTTCTACCACGAGACCGCCCCCGCCGAGGAGGTGACCCATCTCGCCTGCTGGGTGCCGCCCGAGGACCTGTCGGTCTATCCCAAGCTGCGCGTGGTGATCTGCGTCGGCGCGGGCGTTGACCAGATGCCGCTCATGCCCGAGGGCGTGGCGCTGGTGCGCACCTACGCGGCCAGCGTCGACGAGATGGTGCGCGACTGGGTCGTGATGGCAACGCTGATGCTGCATCGCGATATGCCGGGCTATCTCGCGCAGGCGCGCGAGGGGCTGTGGCAGGGCGGCGCGATCCCGCTGTCGCGCGGTGCGAAGGTCGGCATCATGGGCATGGGCCGCATCGGCTCGCTCGCCGCCGAGACGCTGGGCGGCATGGGCTTTGACGTGCTCGGCTGGTCGCGCTCCGGGCGCGGGCCGGAGCATGTGCGGATGTTCGACGCAAGCGACCTCGACGCGTTCCTGTCGCAGGCCGAGACGCTGATCTGCCTGCTGCCGCTGACCCCCGAAACGCAAGGTCTGATGGACGATGCCTTCCTCGCCAAGCTGCCCAAGGGCGCGCGGCTGGTGCAGGCCGGGCGCGGCGCGCAGCTGCCGCTCGAGGCGCTGCGCCGCGCGCTCGACAGCGGTCAGCTTTCCTCGGCGATGCTCGATGTTACCGATCCGGAACCGCTGCCCGCTGACCATTGGGCCTGGCGCCATCCGCGCGTCATCGTCACCCCGCATATCGCCGGCCAGACCGACGCGCGCGAGGGCATCGAGCACGCGCTGGCGGTGATCCGCGCCGACCGCGCCGGAGCCAAATTGCCCGGTCTGGTGGATCAGACGCGGGGCTACTGAACGCCTCTCGCAGGGCGCGCGTGGAAATGCCGCGCGCTGCGGGAATACAGAACAATATGCCGCACCCGCCGCCGCTTTCGGAGTTTCCGAAGTGCCAATTTGGGAGAAGCTCTCGGAAAGCGCGGAGCGGTTTTGACGAGATACCACCGCAGATTTCACCGCAAACCGGGCGAAATCGACGCAACACCGGGAGAAATGGCCCGGTTTCGCAGCCAAAGCAGAAGATGCTGCGAAACGTGGGCCTCCCGGCACGGATCAAGGCGCGGGCACCGCGCCGGCGCATCGCAGAAAGGACTGCCGAGATGGCAACGACCACCGCCGTGAAACCCCTGACCGCCTTCGGCTACGTCACCTTCGACGTGGTCGGCACGCTGATCGACTTCGAAGGCGCGATCAAGGACGGTCTGGCCCGGATCGCCGAGCGCGAGGGCATCGACATCGACGGCGAAGCGGCGCTCTCGGTCTATCGCGATGCCCGTTACGAGCCCGGCGCGGGCCTGTTCCCCGACGATCTGGGGCGCTGCTATTCCCGCATCGCCGAAGCCTTCGGCCTGCCCGACACGGAAGAGTATCGGCAATTGATGATCGACACCGTCGGTGAGGCCAAGCCGTTCCCCGACAGCGTCGAGGCGATGGCGCGGCTCAAGGCGCGCTACAAGCTGATCGCGATGACAAATGCCCGCCGCTGGGCCTTCGAGAAATACGCCGAGAAGCTCGGCCAGCCGTTCTGGGCCGGCTTCACCACCGACGATACCGGCTGCGAAAAGCCCGACCCGGCCTATTTCGAACAGGTCTTCGACCATGTCGGCCGCGATGGCGGCAGCAAGCTCGACATCCTGCACACGGCGCAGAGCCAGTACCACGATATCGGCATCTCGCGCGCGCTTGGCATGACCAACGCCTGGATCCAGCGCCGTCACGCGCAGGAGGGCTATGGCGGCACCATCGAGCCGAAGGAATTCACCGAGCCCGACTACCACTTCCACGCGCTGATCGAGCTGGCCCTCGCCGCAGACGAGGCCTTCGAGGCGCAGACTTCTTGATCCATCCCGGCTGAAAGCGGCGGCAAGACCGCGGCGGCCACCCACGCATCACAACAGGGAAGCAAAGACATGACCAAGACCCCCACCAACTGGACCGGCCGCGACGACGCGATGGTCGAGCACATGATCCGCCGCGGCGCCTCGCGCCGGGATCTGCTGAAGATGCTGATGTCTTCGGGCGTTGCCGCCGCTGCCGGCGGCTCGCTGCTGATGCGCGCCAGCGCCGCGGTTGCCGCGACCCCGGTCACCGGCGGCACGCTCAAGGCCGCCGGCTGGTCCTCCTCGACCGCCGACACGCTCGACCCGGCCAAGGCGTCGCTGTCGACCGACTACGTGCGCTGCTGCGCCTTCTACAACCGCCTGACCTTCCTCGACGAAGCCGGCCAGGTGAACATGGAGCTGGCCGAGAGCATCTCCTCGGACGATGCCCAGACCTGGGACGTGAAGCTCAAGTCGGGCGTCACCTTCCACGACGGCAAGTCGCTCTCCGCGGAAGACGTGGTGTTCTCGCTCAAGCGTCACCTCGACGAGGCGGTGGGCTCCAAGGTGAACTCGATCGCCAAGCAGATGACCGAGATCTCCAAGGTCGACGACCTGACGGTGAAGATCGTGCTCGAGGCGCCGAACGCCGACCTGCCGACGATCCTGGCGCTGCACCACTTCATGATCATCGCCGAGGGTACCACCGATTTCACCACCGCAAACGGCACCGGCGCCTTCATCTGCGAAGTGTTCGAGCCCGGCGTGCGCTCGATCGCGGTGAAGAACCCCAACTACTTCAAGGGCGAGGGCCCGTATCTCGACAGCTTCGAGTTCTTCGCGATCCCCGACAACAACGCCCGCGTCAACGCGCTGCTCTCGGGCGACATCCAGTATGCCGCCGCGGTCAACCCGCGCTCGGCGCGCCTGCTCGACGGCAATGACAGCGTCTCGACGCTGATCAGCACCTCGGGCAACTACACCAACCTCAACATGCGTCTCGACATGAACCCGGGCGACAAAGCCGGCTTTGTCGAGGGCATGAAATACCTGCTGAACCGCGAAGCGATCCAGAAATCCGCCTTCCGCGGCCTCGCCGAGATCGCCAACGACCAGCCGGTGTCGCCGTCGAACCGCTACTTCAACCCGAACCTGCCGGCGCGCGAGTTCGACCCCGAGCGCGCCAAGTCGCTGTTCGACAAGGCCGGTCTGCTGGGCGTCGAGATCCCGGTCGTGGCCTCCGACGCGGCCACCGCCTCGGTCGACATGGCGACCATCCTGCAGCAGGCCGGCAGCACCATCGGCATGAACCTCAAGGTCGACCGCGTGCCCTCCGATGGCTACTGGTCGAACTACTGGCTCAAGGCGCCGGTCCATTTCGGCAACATCAACCCGCGCCCGACGCCGGATATCCTGTTCTCGCTGCTCTACTCCTCGGACGCGCCGTGGAACGAGAGCCAGTTCAAGTCCGAGAAGTTCGATGGGATGCTGGTCGAGGCACGCGGCGCGCTCGACGAAGAGCGTCGCAAGGCGATCTACTGGGACATGCAGGAGATGATCGCCAACGAGGCCGGCACCGCGATCCCGGTCTGGATCTCCAACATGGACGCCCATACCAGCAAGCTCGGCGGTCTCAAGTCGAACCCGCTTGGCGGCATGATGGGCTACGCCTTCGCCGAATACGTCTGGCT
>NZ_JBYNAH010000362.1:0-2802 GCF_059781815.1 Salipiger sp.
CGTCAGGCTCATAACCTGAAGGTCGTAGGTTCAAATCCTACTCCCGCAACCAGTTCTTCAGGCACTTCCATAGGCTTGTACGCCGCCCTCAAGGGCGGCGTTTGCGTTTGAATGGCGCCAGAAGCTCCACGTACAACGCCCGAGCGGCATCGGCAGCGAGAGCAGGTCAGTGACCCGCAAAGGCCTCCGTCCGGCCGGCGCTCGAGAGCCAGCGGTCGCCAAAGCCCTCACCGAACCCTCCAGCCGTATCAAGGCAGCCCTCGCTCAATCGGTGCGCTTCGCGTTGTTCTCGAAACCCTCCAGAAGGGCCGCCTGCACGATGTCCAGCAGGTCATCCGCCCGCGCGCGTGCCGCCGCCATCTTTGCGAGGGTGGCCGGACGGTCGAACGGTGCGGCGCTGGCGGTCTCGACGGTCTCGAGACGAGCGGCCAACAGGGCCTGCAGGGCCGGAAGGATCTCGTCCCGATGTGCCCGCAGCGCCGCGTTCTGGACGCGGCGGATCTCCCGGCTATCGGCAAGCGAATAGGCAACGTCCCCAAGCAGCTCCGAGCGCAGCAGCGAGAGCCGGATGCCCGCGCCGATAACCAGCGCGTTCAGGGCAAGAGAGAGGACCAGGAGCGTGACCAGGGCGAGACGTCCCTTGTGCAGGTGCCGGACCATCACAGAACCCCGATGAGCACGAGGAAACCGACCAGATCGGACAGGCTCGCCCCGGAGGTCCCGCCCACGGAGGGGGCGAGGGCATAGCCGAGCCCGCCCAGGAGCAGGAGGAGCAGGCCGAAGCCTGTGACCCACGGCAACGGCTCCGACAGGACCTCGCCGCGCGGCGCAGAGCCGGTGCCGCTGTCCTCCGCCAGCCGGCTCAATACAGCCCGCGATAACAGCGCAATATCCTCGTCGCCGGGGCGGTGCAGGGCCTCCGCGAGCAGGGCGTCGAGCTCTGCGTCCCCGTTCGGAGCGCTTGTGCTTTGCGACCCTTCTTTCCGCGTCATCGTGTTTCCTCTTCCTCTTCCTTAAGTCTCTCTCGTAGCCGGGACCGGGCTCGGACCAGCAATTGCTCGACGGCGCCCTCGCTGGTGCGCAGGGTCACGGCGATCTCGGGGATGCTCAGCTCGGCGCCGATCCTCAGGAGCAGCGCGCGGCGCTGGCGCTCCGGCAGGCCGGCAATCGCAGCACGTGCCGTGGCGAGCTCCTGTCTGGCGGCGATCCCGCTCTCCGCGTTGGGTCGGTCGTCTTGCGGCTCTTCCATCGTCTCGAGGCCGACGAACCTGCGAAAACCGCTGCGGCGATTGTGGTCGATGCAAAGGTTGACCGCGATCCGGTAGAGCCATGTCGAAACCGCCCCCTTGGCCGGATCGTAGCTGGCCGCCTTCCGCCAGGCCCGCAGGAAGACCTCCTGCACGACGTCTTCCGCGTCGGAGCCAACCGCAAGGGCCTGCGTGGCATAGCGCCGGACGCCGGGGCCAAAGAGCGCGATCAGACGCGCCAGCGCGGCGCGGTCGCCTTTTGCGAGCGCCAGCATCACCTCCTCTGCCTCGGCTTTGCTTGGGGGCATCGGTGTCGAAACCTGTGTCGCATGGGGGCCCGATCCAGTGTGTTGCCGGCCCCAAGGGCCAGCAACGGGTCTTCAGCAGCTGAGGTCGGTTTCCGCATCCTTGCGCCGCCCGCTGCCCACGCCGCGCTCAGCGGCTGATCTTGCGGGTCAGCCCGCCGGTCTGGCCATTGGGGCCGGTACCGCTCACGGTGGTCGTGGTGCCGCCGGCGTCGGTGGTGCGCAGACGCGACTTGCTGGCGCTTTGCCCGCCAGCCGTCGTGGCTGTGGTGTTGGTTTCGCAGTTCGCGGCACCGTTGCCGCGGAGGCAGTCGCGGGTCTTCGCCACGGTGCCGCCGTTGCCGGTGGTGACGGTGACGTTCTGTGCGGCGACCGGCGCCGCGAGCAGCAGCGACATCAGAAGCGGGGAGACAAGCTTGGAAGAGATCATTGCAATGGTCCTTGGTTTTGAAAGGGGAGGTGGTCCGCCTGCCATCGCCAGCAGAAGGGACCGGGAAAAGGACGCGCCGGAGATCAGCCCCGGGCGCGGGCGAAGAGGGTTTGCAGGCGGGACAGTTCCTTCGGTCCCAACACGCCATCGCGATTGCGGTCGGCGCGGCGGAACCCGGCGGCTTCTGACTGGAATTCCTCGACGCTCAGCGCGCCGTCGCCGTTGCCGTCGCGGCGCAGAACCCGCGAGGAGTTCGGCACGAGGGGCTTCAACTCGGCCGCGGTGAGAACGCCGTCGCCATTCGCATCGGCATGACGGAACATGTCGCGCTGGGTGGCTTGGAACTCGGCCAGCGACAGGGCACCGTCGCCGTTGGTGTCGTAGGTTGCCAGCAGGTCGGATTGCGCGAAGGCCGGGGCCGAGAGGCCGGTCAGGCAAAGCGCGAGAAAGAGCGGGCGCATCGAGGTCTCCTTGAAGGTGTCGATACAAGGGATACGCGCGGCAATCGCGGCTCCTACGCAGGCCGGGCGATTTTCTTGAAGCTTTTTTGCCGCTCCGGATCGGGCCCGGCGCGGCAGCGTGGGGCAGGCAGAAAAACGCGGGCCTCTCAGAGGTGGTCGAGCGGGGCTTTGCTGCGCAACCCAGAGTTCATGAGCTCAGCAAAAAGGGGGGCCGAAGCCCCCCTTTTCTCAGGTCGTCGAAGTGTTTGCGCGTCAGCCGCCGAAATCGTCGAGCATGATGTCTTCGCGATCAACGCCCAGATCGAGCAGCATGTTGATCACCGACTGGTTCATGATCGGCGGGCCGCACATGTAGAACT
>NZ_JBYNAH010000090.1:0-18513 GCF_059781815.1 Salipiger sp.
GTGTCAGCCATGCTGCGGCGCAGCATGTGGCGGAGATTTCCGCACTCGTTTGCATCATCTGCACACAAGTTAGGCATTTCTGAAAGGTAAACGAAGTTGACCAAATGACGCAGCTCCTGTCTCTCAAAGCCCGGCTCGGCCTTGCCGCGGGGCTGCTGACGCTTGCGACGCTGCTCACGGCGGCGATGGTGGTTCTGGGCATGGCGCGGGTCTCCGACCGGCTCGACAGCGCGCTCGCCGCCGAGCGGCGGCTCGAGGATTACGCCGCGCTCTCGACCCAGGTCTCGACCTTCATCGTCGTCGCCGCCGAGGTCATCCAGCGCGGCCAGCCGCCCGAGATCCGCGCCGAGCGCACCGACACCATCGCCGCCACCCTGCGCCAGACCTTTGCCCGGCTGCGAGCCGGGCTCGACGCCGAGGTCGCCAGCGCCGAGCGCCTCGGGCTCGATGCCCAGACCCGCCGCGCCACGCTGTCGCTCTCCATCGCCCGCATGGAAGCCCGCTTTGCGCAGGCTCATGACGGGCTGATCTCGGCAACAGACGACCGCGACCGCCTGCGCGCCTATCTCGACACCTTCGCTTCCGGCTTCGAGCCCCTGCTCGCCGAGGCGGTGAACGAGGAAAAGCGCCTCCGCCGCGAGATCCTCACCGGCATCGATACGCTGCGCCAGCGCCTGACCACGGCGGCGCTGGTCATGGGGGTGGCGGCGCTGCTGCTTTGCGCCGGGGTCTATTTCGGCCTCGTGCGCCCGCAATTCCGCCGGCTCGACGCGCTGCGCGCAGCGGCGCAGCGCATCCGCGGCGAGGATTTCGCCATCCGCCTGCCCGACGACCGGCGCGACGAGATCGGCGAACTCTACGCCGAGACCAACCGCATGGCCGAGGCGCTCGCCGCCCGCGCCGAGACCGTGGCGCAGGACCGCGCCCGGCTGAACCAGATCATCGAGGAGCGCACCGAGGCGCTGCGCGCCGCCAACACAAGGCTCGAGCGCACCGACGAGGACCGCCGCCGCTTCTTCGCCGACATCTCCCACGAGCTGCGCACGCCGCTGACCGTGATCCTGATGGAGGCGCAGCTCGGCCGGCATGGCGCGCCCGACCCGCAATCCGCCTTCGCCACCATTGAGACGCGCGCCACCCGGCTCAACCGGCGCATCGACGACCTGCTGCGCATTGCCCGCTCCGAGACCGGCCAGCTCGGGCTCGACACAGCGCCGGTGGATCTCGGCGCGCTCTTGCAGGACGCCATCGCCGAGACCGCCGCCGAGCTCTCGAACGCCGGCATGACGCTCGACGCCCCCGCGTCCCCCGAGGTCACCGTGCTGGGCGACCGCAACTGGCTGCGGCAGGTGATCGTCGGGCTGATCCGCAACGCTATCCGCCACGCCCGCAGTGGCGGCGCCCTGCGGCTCGAGATCACTCCTGACGGCACGGTTTCGGTGATCGACGACGGCCCCGGCATTGATCCGCAGGATCAGGCCCGCATCTTCGACCGCTTCGCGCAAGGCGGGGGTGGCAATGCGCAGGGCTTCGGGCTTGGCCTCGCGCTGGCGCGCTGGGTGGTCGAGCAGCAGGGCGGCAGCATCTCGGTGACCAGCCCCCTGCCCCGCGAGACGGCCCTCGGCGAGGCACCCGGGACAAAAATCTCGGTTCGCCTTCCGCCCGCCAGCGCGTAGGCTGCCGCCATGACCGGAGACGCGCCCCTTCTGGTGGTCGATGACGACCCCGAGATCTGCTCCGCGCTGGCGCGCGGGCTGGGGCTGCACGGCTACGCGGTTGAGACCCGCAACCGCGCCGACACCGCCCTGCCGGAGCTGACCGGGCAGCGCTACGTCGCCGCCGTGGTCGATGTCATGCTCGGCGCCGACAGCGGCATCGAGCTGGTGCGTGCCGCGCGCGCCGGCGGCGCGCAGCTGCCCATCGTCATGCTCTCGGCGCTGTCGGAGGTCGAACACCGCGCCGCCGGGCTCGAGGCCGGCGCGGATGATTACGTGGTCAAGCCGTTCTCTTTCGACGAGCTGGTCGCCCGGCTCAAGGTGCAGGAGCGCCGCGTCGCGGCGCTGCGGCCCTCCCCCGCCCGGCTGCGCGCGCAGGATCAGAGCCTCGCCACCGAGACCCGCTCGGAGCACCTGACCGAGCGCGAGTTCGCGCTGCTGGCGCTGCTGGCCGAGCATGCCGGCACCCCCCTGCCCCGCGGCGAGATCTTCGATGCGCTCTGGGCCGGGGAGTCGAGCTCGGAGAACGTCGTCGACGTCTATATCGGCTACCTGCGCAAGAAGCTCAAACCTGCCTCCGATTTCGGCTTCGAGATCACCACCGTGCGCAATCGCGGCTTCTGTCTCGAGGGGGTCGCCCCCACCCGCTGACCCGGCGGCAGTTTGGTCTTGCGCGCTCGCGCGTGTTTGGCGCAAACACCTGGGATGCAAGGACAGGAGCGCGTGATGGACCCGAGGCAGCTTGAGATGACCGTTCTGATGACGCCGGACATGGCGAATTTCAGCGGCAAGGTGCATGGTGGCGCGCTTCTGAACCTTCTCGACCGGGTGGCGTTTTCCTGCGCCTCGCGCTTCTCGGGGCGCTACGCGGTGACGCTTTCGGTGGATCAGGTGACCTTCAAGCAGCCGATCAACGTGGGCGAGCTGGTGACCTTCCGCGCCGCGGTGAACCATGTCGGCCGCACCTCGATGGAGGTGGGCATAAGGGTCGAGGCCGAGGACATCCGCAAGGGCACGCGGCGCCACACCAACTCGTGCTATTTCACCATGGTGGCGGTCGATGACGACGGCAAACCCGCCGAGGTGCCGGAGCTGAAGATCCTCACCGAGACCGAGGAAAAGCGCAACCGCGCCGCCGAGGTCCGCCGCCAGCTGCGCCGGCAGTTCTCGAAGGAGCTGCAGAAGGCCTCGGAGGGCTGAAGGGGGGGCCGGGCTTCGGGAGAGGCCTGTCTTCTCGCTCGCTTCGCCGCCTCCCGCCCAAGCACTGCACCATCGTTCCGCGCTGTGCCACATGTGCCTTCGGGGCCCCAGTCTACCGCTTAACGGCACAGATTTGGTCCGGCGCGTTTGAGCTAGGCTCATACGCAAGGCCCTCGACAGCGCCGCGCCATCGCCGGCCCGCGGGGTGGCGATCCAGCGCTACGAACCTCTCGATTTATCCCTGCCAAGTCCGAAGGACCTCACAACGAAGCGCCCAGCCCAACCAAATCGCCAGCCCGGGGGGCGGGCCGGCGATGGCGCGGCGCCCTGCGGGCTTGATTCCGCGCTTGGGCTCCATTCGAGCCTTCGGAAGGCAGGCTCAGCGAGCACGGCATCGTTCACCTCCCAACGTTACCGGTCGAACGATTGCCGCGTTTACTTTGCCCCCCTACTCCCACTCCAGCTCCGTATAGGCCACCGTCGCATTGCGCGCGTTGAACGCCTCGAAAAGCGCCCACGCCCCGGCCTCGCTCGCCCCGATCTCCTGCACCGCCTCCCCCAGCCGCAACCCGGCGTCGATCGCCGCCCGCGCATCGCGCGCCAGCACGTCGAGATAGCCCAGCACCGGCGCCCCGCCCTCGGGCCAGTCGAGCACCGGCCCGCCATGGCCGGGCACCAGCCGCGCCACCTCGAGCCCGTGCATCTCCGACAGCACCGCCTGCCAGCCCCGCAAACTGCCGTCGAGCGCCGGCACGTGCCGGTCAAACACCAGATCGCCGGCAAAGAGCGTTCCCGTTTCGCGGTCAAAAACCGTCAGATCGCTGCTGCTATGCGCCGTCTGCCACGCCCTCAGCTCCAGCACCCGCCCGCCGAGATCAATCAGCGTCGCATCCTCGACCCCGCGCGTCACCTCCGGCGCCTCGGTACCAAGAAACAGCGGCAGGCCGATCTCGCGTTCGAAGCTTTCCAGATAGTTGCCCTGCCGCTCCGCCAAGGCCCGCGCCAGCCCCGCATGGCCCACCACCTCGGCGCCCGCGAAAACGCTTGCCCCCAGCACGTGGTCGGGATGTACATGGGTCAGGATCACGTGGCTCACCGGCAGCTCCGTGCGCGCCCGGATCGCCCGCCACAGCGCCTCGCCGATCCACGCCGCCGAACCGCTGTCGATCACCGCCACCGCCTCGCCGCCGATGATGAAGCCGAGGTTCGACACGCCGCCGCCATTGCCCGTATCCGGCGCCTCGATCCGCCTCTCGTGCACGAAGACCCCCGGCGCCACCTCTTCGACCGCCAGCGCCCCGCCCGCCGCCTGGCAGACCGCACCCTCCACCGCGCGCGCCGCAAGCGCCGCCTCGCAGCCCTCCAGCGTCTCTGCCTCATAGCCCGGCACCAGCGCCGCGCGGCAGGGCTCGCCCGCCAGCGCCGCACAGATCATCACAACCGCTTCGAACATCGCGACCTCCTCGCCGCAGCCTCGCGCCACACACAGGCGTGATCCACACCGACGATGCGCTCGGTACCGCGAGTCGCCGATCTGTGGCATGATCACAGAATATCCCATGCGAGGAGGAGAAGCATGGACCGCAACACCCTCTCCGCCGCCCTTCTGGCGGCAGCTCTGGCCTGTCCGGCGCTCGCCGCCGACACCCAGAACCCGCTGACCGACAGCCCCACCTGGGAGAGCCTGCGGGGCGACGTCATCGGCGAGGCGCAGATCGCTCCCGCCGAAGGGCTCTTCACCATCGAGGCGCCCTACCGCGCCGAGGACGCGGCCACCGTGCCGATCCACATCGTGCAGACCGATCCCTCGATGCGCATCGAGACCGCCACCGTGGTGATCGATGAGAACCCCGCCCCGGTCGCCGGGGAGTTCACCTTCTCGCCCGCCATGGCGCCGCTCGATTTCGAGATGCGGGTGCGGGTGAACCAGTATTCCAACGTCCGCGTCATCGCCGGCACCCCCGAGGGGCTGCGCATGGACGGACGCTTCGTGAAGGCCTCGGGCGGCTGCTCGGCCCCGGCCACCAAGGATCCCGAGGTGGCGCTCGCCAACATGGGCCAGATGAAACTGCGGCTCTTCGGCGAGGCGGACACGCCCGCCATGTCGGTGCCGCGACGCGAGGCGCAGATCCAGATCCGCCACCCGAACTATTCCGGCCTGCAGCGCGACCAGATCACCCAGCTCTTCATCCCGGCGCATTTCATCGACCATCTCGAGGTCTGGCAGGGCGAGGAGATGCTGTTCTCGATGGATGGCGGCATCTCGATCAGCGAGAACCCGGTGTTCCGCTTCACCTATGACGACAACGGCGCACCGGCGCTCACCGTCCGGGCCAGCGACACCGACGGCAACGCCTTCGAGACCGAACTGCCGAAGCTGGAGGGCTAGAGCGGCGGCGCCGGCGGATGACGCAGGCGGTTCTGATCGTCCACCAGCCGGAGCCGGTGGGGTAGCGCGTCGCCCCAGCGCCAAAGAACGGTGTTGCGCGCCTGCGGCTTGGCGCCGGGCGCAAAGCTCGGCACCACCATGCCGCAGAACCCGGCCTCGATCAGCCGCTCGGCCAGCGCCTGCGTCGGCGCCTGCCCCTCCTCCGCCTGCCGGGTGGCCCAGTCGCGGATCGCCAGATCCGCCGGCGCGACGCCAAACGCCTCCAGCGCCGCCGCATCGCAGCCGTCGAAGAGCGGCTCCAGATCCGCCTCCATCGCGACCAGCGTCACCGGCGCAAACATCCCCGCCTGCTGCACCTCGTTGAGCGCGGTCTCGACGCTGTCCGCGAGGTAGAGCGCCGCCCGGCCGGGCCGGTTGAAGCGCCCGCCAAACTGCTTCGCCCCGTCGCCCGACAGCGGCCGGTAGGCCCAGTAGGGCGACAGCGCGCGATAGAGCGTGCCAGAGAAATGCATCAGGCGAAGTGCATCAGGCGAAGACGCCCGCGTCCAATCTGTCGAGATAGAGATGCACCCGGTCCGCATGGCCATCGCGCACCAGCTGCATCGCCGTGGCCTCGCCAAAGCCCGCAAGCGGCGTCGAGCGGTACCAGGCATAGGCCAGCAGGTCCGAGCCGAAACGCGGCGCCACGCGGTTGAGGATCTCGACCATCTCGCGCAGCCGCTTCTGGGTGCGCGGCGTGCCGACCCGGTTGGCGCGGGTCAGCGCGTCCCGGCCCAGACCGGCGGTCTGGGCGATCTCGTCCACGGTGGTGCGCAGGCTCTGCGCCATCAGCCGCGGCGCAAAGAGGCCGTGATCGGAAACACCCTGAAGATCCATGTTCTGCCACCCAATCTGACGCGTCTTCCGTCAATATGGGTGGCATTTCCCAAAATCACAAGGGCTCAGAAGAAACACACCACCTCGGCCTCGGCCTGCGCACGGCGCAGATCAACCACCAGAGTGTTGGCGGCGACGGCGCTGTTGAACACCGCCATGCGCTCGCCCCCGGTGAGCCGCATCGACAGCACCGTTTCCGCCTCGACGTATTTCTCGTAAGGCAGGATCGCCGCGATCTCGTCGATCGAGCAGGCGCATTGCCGCAGCACCTGCCGGCTCTGCCCGTTCGAGGCCATGCAGCCAAATACGTAATCCGCCCGCGCCTCGGTGGGGTAGTCGTTGAGCCGCTCGGCCACGCCCTGCGCCGCAGCCCAGCCCGGCGCCATCAGCGCCAGCCCCGAGGCCAGCAGCAGCGCCCGGATCATTGCCCCGCCACCTGCTCGAAGCGCAGCGCCGAGACATAGCCCTCCTCGGTCCCTTCCGCCCCCGGCGCCTCGGCCACAAGGCTCAGGTACCACCCCGGGACCTCGTCGGACATGGTCACCCGCAGCTCGAGATCGCCGAAGCCCATCATCTTTGCGCGATTGGGGTCGTTCTCGAAGGGCCGCAGCGTCACGGTCTTGGTGGCGACCGTCGCACCGCCGAACGCCGCCTCGCCGATCTCGATCTCGGCCGGGCGCACCAGCGCCTCCTTGACCCGGTTGCGGATGTAATAGGGCGAGCCGCCGGCGGTCTCGGCCATGTCGCGGATCACGCTCTCGTAGAAATACATGATCATCGGATTGCCGACGCTGGCGGGGAAGCTGCCGAGATTGCGGTGCTTGCCGTCCTGCCGGAACTCCAGCGTCGCCAGCACCGCCTCGCCCTCGTCGAAGGACAGCGCGATGGCACCGCTGTCGCGCTCCGCCGCCTCCGGCTTCGCGGCGTTGCGCACGTCGCGGATGTAGGTCAGCACCGCGTCGCGGCTTACCGTGTCGAGCGTGCCCTCCCGGAACAGCAGCTCATAGGTCTGCTCCGCCGCCGTCGTCGCCGCCCCTCCGGGCACCGCGAAGCAGGCCAGTGCCGCGATCAGGGCCACTCTCGGGGCCACTCCTGAGACCAGTGTCTTGCGCATGATGTGAATCCTCCCGCGCCCCATGCTATTCCCCCTGCCCCCCCTGTCATTGCCGACTTTTGTCGGTGCCGCGCTTGCGTGCCGCCCCGCACCACGCCCTGTCCTTCTTCTGGCCGAAAATATCCCGGGGGGTCCGGGGGGCTGGCCCACCGGCGCGTCCGCCAGAAACAAGCACCTCACTCGGCAGCATCCTCCGGCGCCTGCCAGCGCACCTTCCACTCGATGAGCGGGCGCAGGCGCGACAGCTGCACCGGCTTTGTGAGCACCGAGAACCCCTCCCGCGCGCCGCGCTTCAGAAGCTCGTTGCTGCGGTCGGCGGTGATCATGATCGCCGGCACCTGCACGCCGCACTCGGCCCGCACCGCGGCAATCGCGCGGTCGCCGGTTTCGCCATCGTCGAGCTGGTAATCGGCGAGGAGGATATCGGGCGGAATGCCCATGTCGCGCACATGGGTCAGCGCCTCTGCCGCCGAGCGCGCGGCGAAGACGCTCGCGCCCCATTGCTCGAGCTTGTTGGTGAAGGCGTAGAGCACATCCGGATCGTTCTCGATCACCAGGATGAGGTAGTCCATCTCGGCCTCGACCACCGCCGGCGTCTGGTTGCAGCCCTCCTGCGGCGCCGCCGGGCGGCCCGCGGCGGCCTCCATCTCGACCGAGAAGACCGAGCCGATGCCCGGCTTCGAGCGCACCCGAACCTTGTGGCCGAGATGGCGGCAGGTGCGGTCGACGATCGACAGGCCCAGCCCCACCCCCGAGCCCAGCGGCACGTTGTCGGCGCGGGCGAACTCCTCGAAGATGCGCTTCTGGTCCTTGCGGCAGATGCCGATACCGGTGTCCCAGACCTGCAGCTCCACCGCCCCGCCCTTGCGGCGGCAACCGACCAGCACCCGCCCGCCCTCGGGGGTGTATTGCAGCGCGTTGACCACGAGGTTCTGGATCGAGCGCAGCAGGTAGACCGGGTCCGAGCGCACGAAGACCATGCTCGGCACCACGTCGAGCTGCACCCCCTTGCGTTGCGCCACCGGGGTCTGATCCTCCCAGACGCTGCGCATCAGCGTGCCGAGGCACACGTCCGAGGGCGTCAGCGAGCGGTCCGCCGATTCAAGCCGCGAGATGTCGAGCAGCGAATGCAGCAGCTGCTCGATCGACGAGAACGAGCCGTCGAGCCGCTCGACCATCGGCGCGAAGCGGGTCTCGGCGGCGCTGTCCTTCAGCGTCGCGATCAGCAGCTTGGCGGCGTTGATCGGCTGCAGCAGGTCGTGGCTCGCGGCGGCGAGGAAGCGGGTCTTCGACGAGACCGCCGCCTCGGCGCGCTCCTTGGCGACGCGCAGCTCCTCCTCGACCCGCGCCATCTCGGCGAATTGCTGGCGCAGCTGGGCGTTGGCGTGGGTCAGTTCCGTGGTACGCTCGGCCACCCGGTTCTCGAGCATCACCGTGGCGCGGGTCTCGAGCGTCACGTCCTTGAGCTCGAGCAGCACGCCGCCATCGGGCAGCCGGTGGGCGTGCAGGTCGAGCATCCGCCCCGTGGCGTGGCGCACCCGGCGGCGCAGCCGCCCCTGCCGCTCGAGCCGGTCGAGCCAGTAGCCGATATCGAAATCCTCGGCCTCGGTGATCAGCGCATTCTGGGCGACGAAGTCGAGCATCCGGTGCAGGTCGGAGCCCTGCTGAAGCATGGTGTAGGGCAGCCCCAGCAGCTGGCGGAACTGCTGGTTGTACATCATCACCTCGCCCTGCGGCGAGAAGGTGCAGACCCCCGAGGTCATGTTCTCGAACACCGCCTGAAGGTAATCGGCCTGACGGTCGATCAGGCTTTCCTTCTCCGAGCGGTTGCGGCGCACGATGGTGGTGATCTCGGTGAGCAGCAGCACCATGTTCTCGGCGCTCGTGCGCTGCAGGTTGATCTGGTACCAGCGGTCGCCCACCAGCTCGATCACCAACGACACCACCGAGGCCCCCACCCTGCCCCGCCGGGCCTGCGCCAGCGCGGCGTCGAAATTGCCCTCCACGGTGACGAGGTACAGGCTGTCGGACATGGCGGCGAAACAGGCGTCGATTTCCAGCCCCGGCTGCAGCCGCTCCGAGATGTCGGGCAGCAGCGCCTGGAAGATCTCGTTGCAGACCTCGAGCCGCCCTGCGGTGAACAGCGCCACGCCGCCCTCCATCGCCGCCAGCGCGTCGGCGAGGTTCTTGCGCATGCGCTGGGTGTCGTCGCGGGCGTGGCGCAGCTCGTCGGTGGTGCGCTCGAGATCGCGGGTCTTGGCCCAGATCTGCCCCTGCAGCGCGATGGCCGACTGGAACGCCCCATAGGCCGAGCTGCCGACCTCGTGCTGACGGTTGGCACGGCGCATCAGTGCGTCGATGATCTTGGCCTGCCGGGAGACCTGGATGTCGAGCGGCTCGTCCGGGTCGATCATGCGAAGGCGCGCCTCCCCGGCTCGAAGAAGGCCACGCCCACGAAGGTCTGGTTCACATGCACCCCGCAATGCTGCTCGCCATAGGTGTTGAAGCCCAGCACCCGGCGGCGACGGAAGATCTCGCTCACCGGGGCGGTGAGCTGCTTCTGCTCAATCTCGAGCTTGCGCAGCACGCAGTCGAAGCCGAGCACGAAATCCGGCGCCGCATCCCGCGGGCCCTTCACGTCGAGTTCGGCCTCCAGCGTCTCGATGATCTCCTTGCCGCGGCCCAGCGTCAGGATCAGCCCGTCATCGATGGCCCCGAGAAAGGACAGCGCATGGGCCCCGGGCGCGCCATGCACCGCGCGCACGTGGTAGTTCATGTTCTGCCGCACCAGCATCGGGTTCTCGGCGAAAACCTCTGGCGAGAGCTGCTCCACCGGACAGCCGACGATGCGGGCATATTCCAGCGCCGCCGGCGCGCCGTTGATCTCGAGCACCAGCCGCTCGTCGGGCAGCGCGTCGGTCACCACCATCTGCTGATCGGTGGGCAGGAAATGGTCAAAGCCCAGCCCCTGGAACGCAAGGTCGGTCTCGAGCAGCAGCAGCAGCGCGGCGTTGGTGCGGAACCGGCCCTCATGCAGCACGAAGGTTTCCTTGAAGGCGAGGCTGTCTCCCGCCGAGCCGCCGAACACCGGCACCTCGCCAAGCGCCGCCTCGAGCGTCGCGACCAGCAGGTCTTCCTGCTTCGACAGACCATCGGCAAAGATCAGCGCCAGCCGGTTCCAGCCGGCGGTGCGGCGGAAACGGGCGGCATGGGTGCGGACCTCGCCGGCAATCGATTTCATCGACATCGGCTTCAGCGGCTCGATCAGCATCGAGGCGCAGCGGAAATGCTCGCGCGGGAAGGCCAGCAGCAGCAGCGCCTCGGTCTCGTAGCCCTCGGTGGTGATCGTGCCAGCCGTCGTGCAGCCGAAGACCGGCACCCCCCCTGCCCCGGCCTCGAGCGCGTTCGCCACCGTCTCGAGCGAGAGCCCGTCCGGCACGAAGGCAAGAAGAAAGCAGGTCTCGGACAGGTCGATCCCGGCCAGAGCCTCGCTCACCGCCGCCTGCGCGGCGGTGCCGCGCGACACGGCGACCTGAACGAAGCGCGGCGGCGTCTGGTCGTCGCGCATCTCCTAGCGGCTCAGGAAGGCCTGCGCGTCGGCCTCGCCGGCGCCGATGGCGGTGGCCGGCGCCGAGTTCTCGACCAGCACCGCCGCCTGGGTGCGGTTCTGCACCCCGAGCCGGCGCAGCAGCGCGGTGATATGCGCCTTCACCGTGGCCTCGGCCAGCGATAGCTCGTAGGCGATTTGCTTGTTGGGTTTGCCGGCGCAGATCAGCTTCATGATGCGCTGCTGCTGCGGCGTGAGTTCCGCGAGCTTGGGGTGCAGCGCCTCGAAGGGCACCTCGCTCGCGGTGCTCGATGCGCTGCTCTGGTAGCCCGGATGCACATAGGTCGCGCCGCCCGCGATCTCGCGCAGGGCCTGGCGCAGCATCGGCGCGGGGGCGTCCTTGGGCAGGAAGCCCGCGGCGCCCTCCTCCATCAGCGCCTGCACCACCTGCGCCGAGGTCAGCGACGAGATCACCAGCACCGGCACATCCGGCAGCGCCTCGCGCAGCTTCTGGAAGCCCGAGATGCCGCAGACATCCGGCAGCTTGAGGTCGAACATCACTAGGTCGGGCGAGACGCCGTCTTCGACCAGCGCCAACGCCGCGCCGAGGGTCTGGGCCTTGGCCATCTGGCAGTCGGGAAAGACCAGCTGGATCGCCGCCGCCAGAGCATCGCTGTAGAGCGGATGGTCGTCCACGATCACGACGGATCGCACGGCACCCGGCGAACGGGCCTCGGTAATGTCTTTCATCGAAATCTCCTCCCGAGCCGGAGGTTAGCGCATGACTTTTCGTTCGCGCAATGATGTTGTCCGTGCCCGGCCGGTGCGGCGGGTTTCCGCAGGCCGGGCACGCGTGTCAGCCGTCTCTATTTGAGCGCGCCGCTCTGCTTGGCGACATGGGTGGCGATGGCATCCATCAGCGGCGGCGACAAGCAATCATAGGGCTCGAGCCCCAGCTCGCGCAGCCGGCCGCGGATCTCGTCCATGCGCGACGGATCGACGCCGGATTCGATGATCGAGGAGACGAAGGCGGCAAACTCTGCCGGCGACCAACCCGATTGCGGCGACAGCTCGGTATGGACGAAATCGAGCCCGTGGAACGGGTGCCCGGTGTTCTCGATGCGGCCATACATGTGCACGCCGCAGCCCTTGCAGGCATGGCGCTGGATCGCGGCCGAGGCATCGACGATCTCGAGCTTCTCCTCATGCGCGGTGACCTTGAGCTTGTCACGCCCAACCACCGCGACCTGGCTGAAGATCGCCCCGGCCGGCTTCCAGCACTTGGTGCAGCCGCAAACATGGTTGTGCGCCGTCTGCGCCTCGACCGTCACCACGACCTGATCGCTGGGGCATTTGCATTTCAGCGTCCCGCCGGAAAAGCCGGGGGTCGCGGGCTTCACCCCGTCGTCGACCGACGGGTGAATCTTCACGTGCGAATATTTCGGCGCGGCGCCGTCCCCGTCGCCGCCAAAGATCTTATCGAGAATTCCCATCTGTTGTTTTCTCCTCCCACGCGGGCGCCGCCTCCATACGACGCCCTGCCGGGAGGGTGCGCCCGGTCCGAGATTCGGACAATGCAACCATTCGTATCGGGCCGAAGTCGGAAAACCCGCGATTTCCGGCTCGCTCGCCGCGTTTTGCAGAAAAATCTGCGCCTGATCGGTCAAATAGGATCGGCACTTCGCGTTACGCCGGTCGAATCGGAAACTTCCGGCGCCAGCACCCGCAACTTTTGCCCGATCAGCGCAGTTGCGACCAGTCAGAGCGCAGAACCCGCCCCATCGCGTCCGGTGGAAGGCAGGCATCGAGCGACAGAGCGCTTGCCCCGGGCACCTCCGGTGGCTTGTGCGCATCCTGCGCCTCACCGGTAAAGGACAGGTCTGTGATCCGAAGCAGCCGCAGCGCGTGAGTGTGGGTAAGCATCTCCAACCGGCGCGACAACGCCGCCCCGGGGGTCTCGAAGCCCGAGGCGATGACAAGCTCGCCATCGGTTGTCAGCCGGTCGAGCGCGACGAGGCTGCGGTCGAGCGGCGGATCGTCGAGGCATCCGGCCATGGCATTCGCCGCCGCCATGTCATGTGCCCGCACCAGCCCCGAGACGACATCGCGCATCGCTTCGGCCCCGCCCGCCGGCGGCACCAGCACCGGCGCGCCCGAGCCAATCGCCAGGAGACCCACCTGCCCGCCTGCCTCGACCACGCGCCAGCCGATCAGCACCAGCGCCTCCGCCGCGGCGACGGAGCGGAACGCCCGGATCAGGCCGCGAAGCATCGAAGGCCGGAAATCCGCGACCAGCATGGTCTCGGCGGTGGTCCAGCTCTGGCCGCTGCTCAGCGCGGTGTCGCGCAGTGCAAGGAGATCGCGGCAGCGAAGCGTCGCGCCGGGAACGTCCAGCGCGGCGGTCATCGGGCGCGGCTCTTGATCTGGGAATGAGGCTTTGAAGCAGGGCTCGTCATCGCTCTCGGGACCGTCCGTGGCTCGTCTCTGGGCATCCAGTCTAGCGAAACGGCAGATTTGCCGGAACACAGCCAAGGGTCGCAACGGATTGTCAGCCGTTTCAGAGGGTTGTCAGGGCTCGATTTATCTAACCGACTGAAAACATGTGTTTTTCAGAATTGTCAGCTGACAATTTCCGGATTCCGAGCCGTTTTCCGGTGTTTTCGCGGCATTTCGCCTGAAATTGTCGATCCGGAGCCCATCGCGCGGATGGCTAAGCGCTATGGCACTGCATTGAATAGGACCTCTACAGCGCCACGCTGGTGCGTCAGATATGCCGGTCCCACGCGCTCCTGGCAAGCCTACCGTTCGGGTGCGAAGGGCCGCGCACTGAATTGGTCACAGACCTGCATCAGCGGTAAGCACCGATCCCTTGCTTCGATGCTCTCGCGCGGAACCCCGATCCCGCGCGCCCGTCGGCCAGGACATCCCGACACGCTCTCACGCGGTTGCGGTGACATGCTCGCCGGCGCGACGACCGGCCGACGCCAGCATCGCGCTCACCGAGAAGCTGCCCTTCCGCGCCACCTGTGTCAGCCGTCTGAGATAGGCTCCCGGCTTGCGGATCTCGCTGGCGCGCTCAAGCAGGCAGAGCACCGTCGCAGCAGCGCGCTCCTCGCCCATGATGCGCTGCGCCTCGTGCAGCACTGGCGGGTCAATCCCGAGCATCGGTGCCAGCCTTTGCGAGATCGCAACCAGATCATGCCAGCCTCGCGGCCTGTCCGGGAAGAACGCCTGATACTCGCGGCAGGCCTCGGTGATCATCGGAACGGTGATCGCAGCCACCTTCTCTGCAGATCCGGACGGCTCCGTTGCCGCGGGGTCAGAGGTCTTCGCGGACTCAGAGTCAGAAATAGATTTATCTGTTTCCTGTATGTGCCGCTCATTTTGGGCGACGCTGGCGCTCATTTTGGTTGTTTCGGTCATGGGCGCGGGCTTGGGCGCGACCGGTTCCGGGGCAGGGAGCGCGGCCTCGAGCCGGGCCAGGAGCTCGGCAAGCTCCTGCTCGGAGGCCCGGCGGCGCAGGGTCAGGCGCGCGGCGTCGATCAGCACGTCCGGAGCGCCGGCCTCGGTCAGGCGATGGCGCAGCATCCCGAGACGGGCGCGCAGCACCGCGATCCGTTCGCGCTGTGCCGTGACGCTCGCTGCGGCAGAGGCCAGCGCCTCGGCATGGCGGGCGAGGGGGGAGAGGTCGAAGCCGAAGGCGATGCCGATCACCCCGGACTGGCCGCGGGCATAGCGCTTGCGGTTGGGGCTGTCGTGGCGGCTGACAATGCCGGTCTCGACCAGCTTCGACAGGTGACGGCGCAGCGTGCTCTCGGGCATTCCCGAAAGCCGCTCGGAAAGCACCCGGTTCGACGGGAAGACGATGGCGCTCTCGGGAGCGTCGGGCAGTTCGCGCTCCGGCCAGAAGGTCAGCAGCGCCTTCAGGACCGACAGCGTGCGGTGGCCCAGCCCGAAGGCCTCGGCGCCGGTGGTCAGGTCGCGCAACAGGGCCCATTTGTCGGGCATAAGGGTAGTGTGCCGTTGCGAGGCTTCCGATGACGGCAGACAAGCCGAGACCGGTCGCCCGAACGGGGGTCGGGACGTGTTTTCCATGTGACATTTCACGAAAGACAACAATTCTCCGCCCCTGCACCGAGATGCATGGTTGACAGAGTCCGGGTCTGGCGGCTAACTCAAAGTGCTACGTTCGAGAAGGGCCTTCCGGGATCAATCCTGGGGGGCTTTTCTTTTTGTCGCCTGTCCTCTCGTGCCTCCTTATTCTTCTTCCACTGCTCTCAGTCCTCCGACCGGGTGCTTTGCCAGCGGTCGTGAAGCTCTTTCATGATCTCGTCCGCCTGCCCGTCGAGCCAGCGGTCGAAGCCGTTGGCGGTCTTGGCAGGAATCGTCAGGGTCAGCCCGCGCGCGGTGCTGCGGATCTCGGCCAGCGGCGCGCCATCGACACTGCGCAGGGTGCGCGGACGCGGGGCAGGGGCCTTGGCCGGGGTCGCCGTCTTGCGCTGTGCGGCGCCGAAGACCTCCTCGAAGCGGGCGTCCGAATCCAGCGCCTCGAAGCCGGGAAGCCCCATCGCCGTCTCGACACGGTCGCGCGCAGCGTCGTCCTCGAGCAGCTTGGCGAGGCTCATCCAGCGATCGCGCCCGATGCCCGGAGCCGAGCCGATGCGGCGCAGGAAGGGCAGCGAAAACGCCGTGCCGACCTTGAGCATCCGGCTGACCATCGGCAGGTCGATCGACAATGCCGCGGCGATTGTCTGCCGGTCATAGCCGCCATCCTGCAGCTGCGCCGCAAAGCTCGCCTTTTCGACGAAGCTCAGATCCTGCCGCGAGGTGTTTTCCTGGCCCTGGGCCATCACCAGCGCGTGGTCGTCGAGCTGGCGCACCATCGCCTTGACCTTGAGCCCGAGGTCGCGCAGCGCCCGCAGGCGGCGGCGGCCATAGACGATCTCGAACCGTCCGGCGCTCTTGGGGTGGGGTCGCAAAAGCACCGGAACCTGCTGACCATAGGTCTGCAGGCTCTCTTTCAGCTGATTTTGGGCCTCGTCGTTGATCCCGAGCCGGTCTTCATAGCCGGCATCGTCGATCAGCGCGGGCTCGACCTCCTGCACCGCGTTTTCCTGCAGCTTGGTGAGCGAGGATTGCAGCGCTCCGACCGCTCCGCGGGGCATCATTCGAGCCTCTGCCGCCGTTTTTCTGTCTGTCGGTGCCGATCCGCCGCCCAGCGGCGTGATGCGTGGTTCGAGAATTCCCTTGCGTGCCATCAGCGTCCCCATGCTTTTTGAATGAGAGACTCAATCTCGTCATTGACCTGATTCAGTGAATCCACCGCACGGTCATAGGTGTTGCGGTGAAACTGGCTACGGTCGACCTCGTAGACGGTCTGCTGGGTGAGACCCGCATCGGAGATCGCCGTGGACTTCAGCATGGCATTGACCATGACCTCTTCGCCGAAGAGCTGGCGCAGGAAGGCCACGACCTGCTGCTGCGGGCCGTCATTGGGCTCGTACCGGTTGATCATGAAGCGCAGGAAGTCGAACTCCATGCTAGCGCCGGCATTCGACACCACGTCGAGGAGATCGGCACTCATCTGCAGGAATTGCGACATCGAGGCGATGTCGAGCATGTTCGGCACGATGGTGATCAGCACGCCGGTCGAGGCGCAGAGCGCCGACATGGTGAGATAGCCGAGCTGCGGCGGGCAATCGAAGATGATCACGTCGTAATTCGCCTCGACCTCCTGCAGCGCCGCGGCCATGCGGGCGAAGAAGGCGGGCTGGACGTTGGTCATCAGCGCCTGCGGGGTCTCGTGCTCGAATTCTTGCAGGATCAGCCCGCCGGGGGCCAGGTCGATGCCGGTGAAGAAGGTCGGCTGGATGATCTGGCTCAGCGGCAGCGGATCGTCGTAGCGGATCGCGTCGTAGATCGTGCCCGACTCGAGGAAATCATACTCCGGCCGGTAGCCGAACAGGGTCGTGAGCGAGGCCTGCGGGTCGATATCGACGCAGAGGACGCGATAGCCCTTGAGCGCGAGGCGCTGCGCGGTGTGGATCGAAGAGGTGGTCTTGCCCGAGCCGCCCTTGAAGTTGAGGAAGGACAGAACCTGCACCTTGTCGCCCTCGCGGCGGCCGCGCAGATAGGTGCCCTTGGTCTTCGCGGTGCTGTCGAGCACCTTGCGGATTTCCAGCACATCCGCGGCGGAATAGTGTCTTCTTCCGCCCGGCGTGGTATGGACCTCGGGGATGCGGTTGTCGAAATGCAGCTTGCGCAGGAAGCTGGCGGAGATGCCGAGCAGTTCGGCCGCTTCTCCGGCGGAGAAACGCCTCAGTTCCTTGCGCGCGTCGGGGGCGAAGACCTTCAGCATGTGGTCTTCCAGCGCCTGAGTCAGTGCCTCGGCGTTCTCCCGTACACGGGCGTTGATATGAATGGTATCCGCCACGTCTGCCCTCATTTTCGGTAACGCTGTTTTTCGTCAGCGCTTTTATTACCGTTTCTTTACGCAAGAGAGGGGCAGGTTGTCCACAGTTTCCTGCGGTTGCGTTGCAGGGCAGGGCACCGCCCGATCCTTTCGCAGTTCAGGTGCCATGTCCATTACCGTGGATAAATCTCTGAAAAATATCGAAATTTTTTAACTTCGCGCCGCAAGTAACGGAAAAGGCGATGTTTTTCGCAGTTGCTTCCGAACAACGCCTTTGCCGGCGGATTCGGCCGCACGTCGGGTCGTTTGTCCGTGTCGGCGGCAGGGCAGGGGGGCGCGATTCTGGGCCGGATCCGAGCCGACACAGTGCCTGACCCGGCCCGATTCACGCCGGAAGTCATGGGATTGCGCTATTCGGCGGGTTCGGGCGCCTTGCCGGGGGCGGCGCGGTAGATCAGCGCCGCGTCCTCCGCCGCCGCATGGGCGTCGGCGCGGGCCTGCAGGTCGACATGGTGGGGCGACTTGATGCAGACCGGATCGGTGGCGGCGGGATCGCCTGCGAGCGCCATCGCCTGGCAGCGGCAGCCGCCGAAATCCACGGTCTTGCGCTTGCAGGAGGAACAGGGCTCCGGCATCCAGTCGGTGCCGCGATAGGCGTTGAAGGCGCTGCCCTCGTACCAGATCTCCGAGAGCGGCCGGTCACGGACGCTGTCGAAGCTGAGATGCGGGATGGTCTGCGCCGCGTGGCAGGGCAGCACCTGCCCGTCGGGCGCGACATTGAGCCCGGTCGAGCCCCAGCCGCCCATGCAGCGCTTGGGATAGTCGGAATGGTAATCCGCCGGCACATAGTCGATCACCAGCGTGCCCTTGAGCCGCAGCCGTGCCTCCTGGACGATCCGCGTCGCCTCGGCGGCCTGCTCGCGCGTGGGCATCAGCGCGTCGCGGTTCTTCAGCGCCCAGCCGTGGAACTGCACCGTGGCGACCTCGATGCGCCGCGCCCCCATCTCGACCGCCATCTCAAGCGCCCGCGGCAGCTGATGCAGGTTGCGCCGGTGCAGCACCGCGTTGAGCGTCAGCGGGAAGCCGATCGCGCCGATCCATTCTGCGACCTGCATCTTGCGTTTGAAGCCGCCCTTGTAGCCGCCGATCTCGTCGGCCATCTCGGGGGTCGTGCCCTGTAGCGAGAGCTGGACGTGGTCGAGCCCGGCGGCGTCGAGCGCCTTGAGGCGGCGCTCGGTCAGGCCGATGCCGGAGGTGATC
>NZ_JBYNAH010000363.1:0-2791 GCF_059781815.1 Salipiger sp.
GTTCATCTCGATCACCACCATGCGGCCGTCTTCCGGGTTGATCGCCCATTGCACGTTCGAGCCGCCGGTTTCGACACCGATCTCGCGCAGCACGGCGATCGAGCCGTTGCGCATGATCTGGTATTCCTTGTCGGTCAGGGTCAGCGCCGGGGCCACGGTGATCGAGTCGCCGGTATGCACGCCCATCGGATCGACGTTCTCGATGGCACAGACGATGATCGCGTTGTCCGCCTTGTCGCGGACCACCTCCATCTCGAATTCCTTCCAGCCCAGCAGCGACTCGTCGACGAGGATCTGGTTCACCGGCGAGGCATCCATGCCGGTGCGGCAGTAGTGGATGTAGTCCTCGCGGTTATAGGCCACGCCGCCGCCGGTGCCGCCGAGGGTGAAGGCGGGGCGGATGATCGCCGGCAGGCCGATGGTCTCGAGCGCCTCGAGCGCCATGGCGACGCCGGCGTCGAGATCGGCCTTGCCGTCGGGCTTGGTGGGGGCGGTGACGATGGTGGCGGCCGGGTTCTCGAGCCCGATGCGGTCCATCGCCTCGCGGAACAGCGCGCGGTCCTCGGCCATCTCGATGGCCTCGCGCTTGGCGCCGATCATCTCCACGCCGAACTTGTCGAGTACGCCCATTTCCTCGAGCTTCAGCGAGGTGTTGAGGCCGGTCTGGCCGCCCATGGTCGGCAAGAGCGCATCGGGGCGCTCCTTCTCGATGATCTTGGCGACGACCTCGGGGGTGATCGGCTCGATATACGTGGCGTCGGCGAGCTCGGGGTCGGTCATGATGGTGGCCGGGTTCGAGTTCACCAGGATGACCCGGTAGCCTTCTTCGCGCAGGGCCTTGCAGGCCTGGGCGCCGGAGTAGTCGAATTCGCAGGCCTGGCCGATGATGATGGGCCCTGCGCCGATGATCATGATGGATTTGATATCGGTTCTCTTGGGCATGTCTCGACCTCTGACTTGAAGCGTGTTCCGGGCGTTTTCTGCAGGCATGCGACGAAGTGCGGAGGAGTCGCAGCTGCCCGCAAATTGTCGTGCGTTATAGAGATCGGAAGGCGCGCTGCAACCCCATACCGTTCGCGCTGACACGGCCCGGCGCGAAGAATTTTCGGACGAAAATTCTTGCCCCCTGACGTTGGGGCCATTGGTGCCCCTGCCTACTGCGCCGCGTGCATCATCCGGTCGTCCCCCTCGCCGTGATAGAGGTAGTCGCGGGTCACCGGCACCGTGTACTGCTTATGCGCGAGCTGGAGGTGGAAGACGCCCTGATACATCTCCTCGAAAGTCGCTTCGCAAGCAACGAGATAGAAGCGCCACATGCGCACGAAGGTCTCGTCATACATCTCGCGCACCTGCGGCAGCGCCGCCTCGAAACGGGCGCGCCACTGGTGCAGGGTGGGGCCATAATGGCCGCGCAGCACCTCGACATCGGTGGCCCAGAGCCCGGTCTTCTCGACCGAGGCCGAGACCTCGGAGAGCGACGGGATGTAGCCGCCGGGGAAGATGTACTTGTCGAGCCATTTCGAGGTCGGCTGTGGCTGCGACAGGTGGCCGATGGTGTGAATCAGGGCGATTCCATCCTCGGCGAGCAACTCGCCTACCTTCTCGAAATAGGCATCGAGATGCGGGAAACCCACATGCTCGAGCATGCCGACGCTGACGATCCGGTCAAAGGTTTCATCAACCTTTCGGTAATCGAGCAGCCGGAACTCGACCTTGTCGGCAAGCCCCGCCGCCTCGGCCCGGGCCTGCGCGGTCCTGAGCTGGTTCTCCGACAGCGTCACGCCGACCACCTGCGCGCCGTAATCGCGCGCCAGCGTCAGCGCCATGCCGCCCCAGCCGCAGCCGATATCGAGCACCCGCATCCCCGGCGTGATCCGCAGCTTGCGGGCGATGTGATCCTTCTTGGCTTTCTGTGCGTCCTCGAGCGTCATGTCGGGCCGGGCGAAATATGCGCAGCTGTACTGCATGTCGGCATCGAGGAAGAGCCGGTACAGATCGTCGGAGATGTCGTAGTGATGCTGCACGTTCTTCTGCGACCGCAGCGGGTTGTTGCGCTGCTCGATACCGCGGGTCCAGCCGCGCAACGCCTGCACCATGTCGAACCACTTCGGCATCGCCCCGGACTGCTGGTTGCGGATCAGCAGCGCCATGAAGGGATAGATCTCCTCGGGAGACACGTCGATGCGGCCATCCATGTAGCCCTCGCCAAGCGCCAGAACCGGGCGCTGCCCCAGCTCGCGGACGATGCTTTCCTCGGTGAGCGTGACCGCGGCCTGAAGATCGCCGCCGGGCCCGTAGACCGTTGTGCTGCCATCGGGCCATGTGACGCTCAGACGGCCGGTGACAACCAGTTTGACCAACATCTTGTCGAGCACGGATTTCCACATCTCGACGCCCCTTTTTCACAATGAAATCAGACGAGCCTCGCGCGGGGAAATGCACCGCGGGCATCAACCAAGGTTAACGGCTGCCGCCTTTTCGGCAAGATAGCGGCCCCATTCCCTTGACTTCCGGGCGTGCGCGCGGTGTATCGGCGCCTAACTTTCCAGCAGCTTCCAAAGGGCTCCCGATATGCACGCCTACCGCACGCACACCTGCGCCGCGCTGACCAAGGAGAACGTCGGCGAGACCGTCCGTCTCTCGGGCTGGGTCCACCGCATCCGCGATCACGGCGGCATCCTGTTCATCGACCTGCGCGACCATTACGGCATGACGCAGGTGCTCTGCGATCCCGACAGCCCGGTCTTCGCCGAGGTCGAGAAGTTCCGCTCCGAATGGTGCATCCGCATCG
>NZ_JBYNAH010000364.1:0-2791 GCF_059781815.1 Salipiger sp.
CTGGTGATCACCAGCTTCGTGCTGGGCATGGGCATCGGCACGTTTTTCACCGGCCCGCTCTCGGACGTTTTCGGGCGCAAGCCGGTGTTGCTGGGGGGCGCGGCGCTTTACATCGGCATGTCGATCCTCGCCGCGAGCGAAGACACGCTCGAGATGTTGCTCTTCGCGCGGCTGATGCAGGGGCTGGGCGCCGCCGGGCCGCGGGTGGTGGCGCTCGCCATCGTGCGCGACCTCTATTCCGGGCGCGAGATGGCGCGGATCATGTCGTTCGTGATGATGGTCTTCACTCTGTTCCCGGCGCTGGCGCCGTCGATCGGGGCGGTGATCATCCAGGTCGTCGGGTGGCGCGGCATCTTCTGGGCCTTCGTCTTCTTTGCCGGGGTCGCCTCGCTCTGGCTGATGATCCGCCTGCCCGAAACCCATCCCCGCGAGAACCGGCGCCCGTTCTCCCTCGGCGCGTTCAAGGGCTCGCTGCGCGAGCTGTTCAGCCACCGGGTGGTGCTGATCTCGATCGCCGTGCAGGCGCTGATCTTCGCGATGCTGTTCTCGATGATTTCGACCGTACAGCAGATCTACGACATCAGCTTCGGCCGCGCCGACAGCTTCCCGCTCTGGTTCGGGGGTGTGGCGATCCTTGCCGCGTCCGCCAGTGTCCTGAACGCGGCGCTGGTGATGCGGCTCGGGATGCGCTTTCTCGTGACTGCGATGCTGGCGGTGCAGGTGGTGATGGCGGGCCTCACCCTCGCGCTCTTTGCCTTCGGCCTCTCGGGCACCCCCGGCTTTGCGCTGTTCCTGGTCTGGCAGCTCTCGGTGTTCTTCCAGATGGGCCTCACGGTCGGCAACATCAACGCCATCGCCATGGAGCCGGTGGGCCATATCGCCGGGCTTGCCGCGTCGGTGATCGGAGCGGTGGCGACGGTGACCGCGGTGGTCATCGCGGTGCCCAACGGGCTGATGTTCGACGGCACGCCGGTGCCGCTGGCGGCGGGGATCTTCGTCGAGGCGGTTCTGGCGCTGCTGCTGATGCGCTGGCTGCTGCGCGCCGAGGCCGCCGAGGCGCCCTGAGCTGCAAGTGCCGGGAGGGTGCTGCGCCACCCGCCCGCTCATGCCCGCTTTCGGTGATCGGCCAGCGCGCCGTCATCGCCCTCGAAATGGAACGCCCCCATATCGCCGAGCAGTTCGCGCGCGTGGCTGCGCAGCCGCAGCCCCATGGCGGCCATTTCTTCGCTCAGACCCGCCGTGTCCTGGGTTTCGGCGTCGAGCCGGGCCAGCGTCTGTGACAGCTCGGACATGCCGCCGGACTGGCTTCGGCTCTCGTCTCGGATCTGGGAGATCATGCCGCTGACCGCGCTAACCTCCTCGACGATGCTCGACAGACGCGCGCCGGCCTCGTTCACCAGCCGCGCACCGTTGGTCACCTGCGCCTCGCTGTCGAGGATCAGCGTCTTGACGCCGGCAGCCGCCTCGGAGGTGCGCTGCGCCAGCTGCCGGACCTCGGCGGCGACCACCGCAAAGCCCTTGCCGCTTTCGCCGGCACGCGCTGCCTCGACCCCGGCATTGAGCGCCAGCAGGTTGGTCTGGAACGAGATATCGTCGATCAGGTCGATGATCTTGCCGACCTCGGACGAGCTCTGCTCGATCAGGTTCATCGCCTCGATCGCCTCGTTGGTCACCGCGCCGCCCTGCTCGGCACTCTGGCGCGCGACGCTGGCGCGCTCGGAGGCGGTGCCGGCCTGATCGGCGGTGGCGTTCAGAGCACGGGTGATATCGCTCATGCTGTGGGTGGCGGCGCTGAGCTCATGCGCCTGCCGCTCGCTGCGCGACGACAGATCGCCGGTCACCGCCTCGAGCGCCTGCGCCTCTTCCTCGAAGCTAACCGCCTTGCTGCCGGCGCTGCGCAGCGCCTCCTCGAGCTGCCGGACAGCGCGGTTGAAATCGTGCCGCAGCGACTCGAACGCTTCTGGCATGGCGCTGCCGATGGCGCAGGAGAGGTCGCGGTCGGCCAGCCGGTGCAGGTGGCTGTTGAACAGCGCCACCACCTCGCGCGTCTCCTGTGCGGCGGCCTCGGCCCGCGCCTGCGCCGCGGCGGCCTTTTGGCTTTCATCCGCCAGCAGCTCGCGGCTTTCCTCGATCCGGCGCGTGGCGGCGTTGCGCTGCAGGATCGCCATGGTGAGAATGGCCGTCTCCATCACCACGATGCCCGCATGCAGCCCGGTGCGCATGACATTTTCGACCAGATCCGTCGAGGGATAGACCGCCGCCGGCAGCAGCAGCGTCAGCGACACGTGATGCACCGCCACGAGCCCTGCAGCGTAGAGCATCACGCTGACCCGGCCGAGCACAGACACCCCCGCCAGCATGACGAAATAGACCATGTGGGTGTCGATCTGCCACGGATGCATCTGGTAATCGGCGGTCAGCACCATGACCTCGGCCAGCACCGCGGTGGCGATCACGTAGTCGCGCAGGCGGGTGCGCAGCCGCAACGACACCAGCGCCACCAGCATCAGCCCGGTCGAGGCCAGCGTCGCGGGCATGCCGTAGCGCTGCAGGTAGATATCCGTCGCGACGAAAACCGGAAGCAGCATCCACCCCAGCAGCACCACGAGCGACGGCTCGCTCATGCCGCGACCCCAGGAAAGCAATCGGGCGATCATCGCAATCCTCCGCAAAACGACGCGATGGCGCGAGCATCGCGCACCGTCCAGGCGCCCAGCCGGCGCAGACGCGCCACCGGCGGCGCGGTGTCGAACACCGCCATCTACATCCTCGGCAAGCGGGCCGGCCGCAC
>NZ_JBYNAH010000091.1:0-18501 GCF_059781815.1 Salipiger sp.
GAGATCGAGATCGTCGGTCAGACGGGTGCTGCGCAGGTTTTGCCACCATGTCGAATGCAGCCAGGGGTCGGCATCACGGGTGGAGAAGAAAAAGATCAGGTCGAGATCTTCGCCAAAGCGGTAGCGGGCATTTTCGGCGATCACCGACATGATCCTCGGCGCGGCGTGGTAGCCGGGATGGCGGCGCCGGCCCGGCAGATGGCCGGACAGATCCTCGGAGGACATCAGCACCGGGCGCGGGTCGTCGCGCTCTATGCGGCGAAAGAAGCGCATGGCGTAGCGCCCCACGGCGTTGAGCGGCTCGTCTTCCTCGGGGGCGGCGCAATGGGCCCGCGCGGCCTCGGTCAGGGCTTCGAAATCTTCCTTGAGGAACACCCGGAGCTGCGGCTCGAGGACAGCGCGGTTGGCACGGAGGGTGGTCTGGACGCTGGTGGTCCCGGTCTTGTGAAAGCCTGCATGGATGACCACTCGGGTCATTCGAGCAGGCCCTCCGGCGGGTCGGCGACGATGCGCCCCGAGGCAAGATCCACCGTCGGCACCGCGGCCTGCGTGAAGGGCAGCAGCACGGTCTTGGACTGGCCGGGCACCGTCAGCTCGAGCAGGTCGGTGGCGCCATGGTTGTGCACTGCTTTGACCTTGCCAAGCTCGACGCCGCCGGTGTCATAGACCGTCAGCCCGATCAGGTCGGTGTGGTAGAACTCGTCATCGGGCAGGGCGGGCAGCCGGTCGCGCGGGGCGTAAAGCCCGGTGCCGCGCAGGGCGTCGGCCTCTTCCTTGCTGCGCACGCCCGAGAGCCGCGCCGCGAAACCGCCCTTCACCGGGCGGGTGATCTGCACCTCGAAGCTGCGGCTGCCATCCTCGGTGGTGAGCGGGGCATACTCGGCCAGCGCCTCGGGCTCGGCGGTGAAGCTCTTGAGCCGCACCTCGCCATGCACCCCGAAGGCGCCCGCAATCGTTCCGACACAGATGGTTTCGCTCACGTCGGCCTCGCTCATGCCTGAATTACCGCGCTACTGGATAGACCAGAGCTGCGGCGCTTGGCAATCGACGCAGGATCAGAAGTTGAGCCGGATCACCCGGATGACGCCGAAGCGCACGCTCCACTGGTCCTGCGCGCCGTCCTGCACGATCGGGCTGTCGGCGGCATCGTTGAGCAGCGAGCGGTAGGTCACCCCGCCCTCGAGCCCCCAGTCGCGATTGATCTGGTAGCGCGCGACGAACTCGGCACCGGCGCCAAGCAGCCCGCCATCGGCATCATAGGCCGGGCGCGTTGCGGTGGCCTCGGAGGCGGAGACGCCGAAATAGGTGTTCGCGACCTCGTCATTGCCCCAGTAGAGGCGGGGGCCCATGCTCAGGCGCCAGTCGCTGGTCGGGCGGGTGATGAAATCGAACCCGGCCTCGCCGACCCAGCCCTCGTGGCCGCCGAAGCCGCGGCGCACATCGGCATAGGTGCGATAGTTCTCGGCGGTGTAGCCCACGCCGATGCCCAGCTCGACCGCCATGTCGATATCGTCCATGCCACGCAGTTCGTCATATTCCGAGGCGTCACGCTCGCCGATGAAATCGAACGAGCCGTGCACGTCGAAGCCGCGGAAATCGTTCCACGCGTCGCTATCGCCGAAATCGAGCCCCTCGGACAGTCGCAGCCCGTGGAAACGGAAGCCGAGATCCGGGGTCACGCCATACTCGTCCGAGCCAAGGTATTTCGGTGCCATGCCGACGCCGCCGCGCAGGCTGAAGACAAGGCCGCGCTGCCGGGTGTCCTGGCTCGACACGGTCGCGCTCGTTGCGGCCGTGTCCGAGGCTGCGTCCAGCGGAGACTTCACATCCTGTGCTGTGGCCACGGCGGGCACGGCGAGCAGGGCAAGCGCGAGGGCGGTTGCTTTGCGAAGGAATGTCATCGGGGGCGGCTCCTGACTGGGGCGTTGCGAGTCGTAGTCTAGCGCCTTTCGCACCTTTTCCTACTGTCGCGGAACAAAAAAGGCGCAGCGGGAAAAACCCGCTGCGCCTGTGTTGCCGAAAGGCAGCCGAGATTACTCGGCAGCGGCCTCTTCCGATGCCTCTGCGGCTTCGGCGGCCTTGGCGGCCTTGGCTTCGGCGCGCTCCTGAGCGGCCTTGCCCGGCTTCGCCTTGTTCGGGTTGTTGCGGGTCTTCTTCTCGGCGATGCCGGCGGTCTCGAGGAAGCGCGAGATGCGGTCGGTGGGCTGGGCGCCCTGGCCGAGCCAGTACTGCACGCGCTCGAGGTCCATCACCACGCGGCGCTCGTCGTCCTTGGCGAGCAGCGGGTTGTAGGTGCCGAGCTTCTCGATGAAGCGGCCGTCACGCGGCATGCGCGAGTCGGATGCGACGATGGCGTAGTGGGGGCGCTTCTTGGAACCGCCGCGGGCGAGACGAATCTTGATGGCCATTTCAGTTTCTCCTTATCGAATGGCGTTGGGTCGTGCCGGTGGGACCGGCGTCACGATTGGTGTTGTTCGTGGTGCTTGATGACTTCCTGAATGACGAAATTCAGGAACTTCTTGGCGAAGTCGGGGTCGAGGTCCGCCTTCTCCGCCAGATCCTGCAGCCGCGCGATCTGCATTTCCTCACGCGCGGGGTCGGAAGGGGGGAGGTCGTGCTGCGCCTTGAGGACGCCCACGGCCTGGGTGTGCTTGAAGCGCTCGGCCAGCGTGAAGACGAGGATCGCGTCGAGCCGGTCGATGCTTTCGCGGTGTTCCTTGAGCAGCGCTGCGGCGCGTGCCACCGGATCATGGGTCTCAGTCAATGGCCCAGCCTTTCGGTTTGAACAGGGGATCCTGGAAATTCGCGATTTCCATGTCGATGCCGTGGGCGAGCTGCGTGCCGCGCAGCGCCGCCGGGGCGGGATGGCGATAGACCGCGTCTGAGCCGTCGATCGAGGGCGCCTCGGCGTCCTTCTTGGCGCCGAGCCGTTCCGCAAGGCGGATCGAATCGAGGTTCTTCGGGTCGATATAGCTGACCGCGGTCTCCCAGCCCTTGTCTTCGTAGAAGTGGCGGCGGACGCGGTGCGTGGCCTCAAGCGCAAAGCCCTTGCCGGCCTTCTCGGGCCAGATGATCCAGGCGATCTCGCGCTCCGGCCACTTGGCCGGGCACCAGCCGCCGGCCATGCCCACGGTCTCGCCGCTGTCGCGCAGGTGGACCATCCACATGCCGTAGCCGCGAATCTCCCAGTGGCCGATCTCGGCGGCGTAGAGCATCCACGCCTCGTAGGCGTTGAGCGGACCGCCCATGAAGCGCGAGCGATAGGAGGCGAAGGTCGCCTTGAAATCCGGGTAGTCCTGCGGCTCGGGGGCGCGCAGCACCAGGCGGGCGGTCTCGAGCACGGGGATGTCATGATGCGCCATCACACGCCCTCCCGCTGCTCGGGGTGGCGATAGACGTGGCAGGTCTGACCGAAGAGCGTGTCTTCGCCCTCGAAATGCGCGCCGAGCCGCAGCGCGAGCGCCCGCGAGCGATCGTTGGTCGGGTCGATCATGCTGATCAGGCGGGTGAGACCGAAATGGCGGGCGGCGGCAGAACGCGCGGCCTCGACGGCCTCGTGGGCATAGCCCTTGCCCTCGTAGGCGGCGAAGATGCCATAGGCGAGCTCCGGCTCGGGCCATTCGATGTGATGCAGCACGCCGGCATGGCCGATCATCTCGCCGCTGTCGCGCACGGTGATGTGCCACAGGCCATAGCCGCGCAGCTGCCATTGCCCGGCACTGCGCAGCAGCATGCGCCAGACCTCGCCGCGGTCATACGGGCCGCCGACATATTTCGAGCGCTCCTCGGCGAAGAAGCCGCAGAGCGGGTCGAGATCCTCGAAGCGCGGGGCGCGCAGCACGAGGCGGTCGGTTTCGATCACGGGCACCTCGACGCTCATCCCAGCACCTCCTCGGGTCCGGGATGGCGATAGAGCATGTCCTCGCCCATGTTGTAGTTCACATAGGTGCGCTCGTAGGTGGCGCCCATGCGCTCGGCCAGCGCCACCGAGCGGGTGTTGCCCGGCACGATGTTCGAGGTCAGCGTGGTGAGGCCGAGATCCTCATAGGCATAGCGGCGCACGCGCTCGGCGGCCTCGCGGGCGATGCCGCGGCCTTCGAACCCTTCGAACACGACCCAGCCGATCTCGGGCTCGGGCCAGCCCTCGGGGTTCCAGATGCCGGAGATGCCGGCGGGCTGGCCGGTCTCTTTCATCTCGATGGTGAAGTAGCCGTAGCCGCGCAGCTGCCAGTGGCCGATATTGAGCGCAAACCAGCGCCACGCGTCGCCGCGGTGGTCGCAGCCGCCGAAGCCGCCGGCGCGCTCGCGGTCGAGCAGGAAGGTGATCATCGGCTCGGCATCGGCAGGCTCGGGGCCGCGCAGGATCAGGCGCTCGGTTTCGAGGCGGGGGGCGTTGGGCACGATCATGCGTAGGCCCCCGGGCTGCCATCCGCATCGGCGCGGTGACGGTAGACCAGCGTTTCCGCCCGGGTCTCGCCCTCGGGCAGCGGCGCGTCCGCGTCCTGCGTGGCGCCAAGCCGCTCGGCCAGCGCGATGGAGCGGTCGTTGCCGCGGTCGATATAGGAGACCAGGGTTTCGAAACCGTTTCCCCACGCCCAGTGCAGCGCCGCCTGCGCGGCCTCGGCGGCATAGCCCTTGCCCTCGGCGCCCTCGAGCAGGGTCCAGCCGATCTCGGGCTCGGGGAAATGCGGCGGATGCGACAGGCCGAGCTGCCCGAGGAAGGTGCCGTCCCTGGTCTCGATGCCCCAGTAGCCGAAACCCCGCAGATCCCACATGCCGACTTCGGACGCCAGCCAGCGCCACGAGTCCCTGCGCGCAAGCGGGCCACCCATGAAGCGCGCGCGGTCGGTCTCGAACAGGTCGCAAAGCGCCTCGAGATCGGCCAGCACGTGGCCTCGCAGGATCAGCCGCGGGGTATGGAGGACGGGGGCGGGCACGGGCTTACTTCTTCTTCCCCATGCCGCTCAGGCCGGGCGGCAGACCGCCGCCGCCGCCGAGACCGGGCAGGCCGCCGGGCATCCGGCCGCCCATCGCCTTGGCCGCCTGTTCCAGCGCCTTGGGGTCCATTTGGCTCGGGTCCATGCCCTCGGGCAGGCCGCCCTTGCCGAACATGCCCTTCATGGCCTGTTTCAGCATGCCGCCTTTGCCCATCTTGCCCATCTTCTTCATCATGTCGGACATCTGGCGCTGCATCTTCAGCAGCTTGTTGAGATCCGACACTTCCATGCCGGCGCCCTTGGCGATGCGCTTCTTGCGCGAGGCCTGCAGGAGCTGCGGGTTGGCGCGCTCCCTCTTGGTCATCGAGTTGATCAGGGCGATCTGCTGCTTGAGAATCTTGTCGTCGATCCCCGCGCCATCCATTTGCTTGGCCATCTTGGCGGCGCCGGGCAGCATCTGCATCATGCCTTCCATGCCGCCCATCTTGATCATCTGCTCGAGCTGCATCTTCAGGTCGTTCATGTTGAACTGACCCTTGGAGAAGCGCTTCATCATGCGCTCGGCCTGCTCGGCCTCGAGCGTCTGCTGCGCCTTCTCGACCAGCGCGACGATGTCGCCCATGCCGAGGATGCGGCCGGCGACACGGTCGGGCTCGAAGGTCTCGAGCGCGTCCATCTTCTCGCCGAGGCCGACGAACTTGATCGGCTTGCCGGTGACCGCGCGCATCGACAGCGCCGCACCGCCGCGGCCGTCGCCGTCCATCCGGGTCAGCACCACGCCGGTGATGCCGATGCGGGTGTCGAAGTTCTCGGCGGTGTGCACCGCGTCCTGACCGGTGAGGCCGTCGACCACCAGCAGCGTCTCGCGCGGGTTGGCGACATCGCGCACCGCCTCGACCTGCGCCATCAGCTCCTCGTCGATCGACAGGCGACCGGCGGTGTCGAGCATGTAGACATCGTAGCCGCCGAGGCCCGCCTGGGTCTTGGCGCGCTTGGCGATCGAGACCGGATCCTCGCCCTTGACGATCGGCAGCGTGTCGACGCCGATCTGGGTGCCGAGGATGGCGAGCTGCTCCATGGCGGCGGGGCGGTTGACGTCGAGCGAGGCCATCAGGACCTTCTTGCCGTCGCGCTCCTTCAGTCGCTTGGCGAGCTTGGCGGTGGTGGTGGTCTTGCCGCCGCCCTGCAGGCCGACCATCAGGATCGGCGCGGGCGGGCTGTCGACGCGCAGGGAGCCGGGCTCGCCTTCGCCGGCCAGCACCGCGATGAGCTCGTCATGGACGATCTTGACGACCTGCTGGCCCGGCGTCACCGACTTGGTGACCGCGGCGCCGGTGGCCTTCTTCTCGACCGCCTTGATGAACTGGCGCGCCACCGGCAGCGAGACGTCGGCCTCGAGCAGGGCGACCCGCACCTCGCGCAGCGCCGTGCGAACATCGTCCTCGGACAGCGCGCCCTGTTTCGTCAGCCGGTCGAAGACGCCGCCAAGGCGCTCTGATAGATTCTCGAACATGGGGCCGCGGGCCTCCCGTCTGTTGTCCTTGTGTCCCCCCGAGATAGGGGCGACGGCGCGATGAGTCATCGGGGCAATGCAGAATGGCCCCCGTGGGCGCAACGCGCTGACGGAGGGCGATCCCGGGCAGACCCCAAGGGACCGGAGGCGCAATACGGCTTCCGGAGTCGGGTCGCGGATACGGGTCGCAGCGCGTGGAGTCAAGTATTATGGCTTTTGCACATGCAGCAAAAACCCCGGGGGCAACGTTGCCGAGGCGCACGTTTTGCGCTACCTCTCGGGAAGACTGGATCCGGATGGCGAGAGCTTGCCACGGCTTCGTGCAGCGGTCACGGCAAACTGCGCAAAAATAGCACAGCTGTCTATTTTGCGCGCGGAATGCTGCCGGTGCGAGATTTCGGGCTGGTCGATTCGGCGAATTGCCGTTAAGGAAGTAACGATAAACGCTCATTTTGAAGGTGAAGCATGAAACTGAAATCCCTTATGACCTCGGCGGCCATCATCAGCATGCTGGCCTCCTCCGCAGCTTTCGCAGGCAGCCCGGTGGCTGTCGAAGAAGAAGATGATCCGTATGCACTCGCAGCAGCAGGTAGCTCCGCTGACGAGGCAACCATCGCTGCCATCGCAGGCGGTGCGGCTCTTCTGGCGCTGATCGCAGCGGCCAGCGGCGGCGACGACGACGACAGCTCGTCGACCACCACCACCTACAGCGCAGACTGATAGGCGGTTCGGCGCGCCTTTCCGCGCACCGTATCTGAGAATTCCTGAAACGCCCGGCTTTGGCCGGGCGTTTCGCTTTTTCGGCAGGCATCCCGGCTCACAGGCCGCGATTCGCGCGGGGGGCATTGAAATCCTGCGAGAATTCCCGGCATATCTGGGCTGAATGTGATCCGACGCACAGGCACCGACATGACCAACTGGGACGAGATCCGCACCGCCTACCAGGTGGCGCGACTGGGCACCGTCAGCGGCGCGGCGGAGGTGCTCGGCGTTCACCACGCCACGGTGATCCGCCATATCGACGCGCTCGAGGCCCGCATGGGGGTGAAGCTGTTCCAGCGCCACGCCCGTGGCTACACGCCCACCGAGGCCGGGCAGGATCTGGCCCGTGTGGCGCAGGCCACCGATGACCAGTTCCAGCAACTTGCCGGCCGCATCAAGGGCCAGGGCGAGGGCGTCTCGGGCGAGTTGCTCGTGACCTCGCTGATCAATTTCTCGCCGCTGATGGTCGGCGCGCTGCACTCCTTCCGCGAGGCGCATCCCGAGATCGTGGTGCGCTACCTGACCGGGGCGCGGCTGTTCCGGCTGGAATACGGCGAGGCCCATGTGGCGCTGCGCGCGGGCTCTGCTCCGCAGGAGCCCGACAACGTGGTCCAGCCTTTCGCCCGGCAGGCGGTGGCGCTCTACGGGGCACGCAGCTACGTCGAGGCGCGCGGCAAGCCCGACAGCGTCGAGGCGCTGCAGAGCCATGATTTCGTCGGGTACGACGATCCCGATTCCCGCGCGCCCTACGCCATCTGGATGAAGAAGCACGTGCCGTTCGAGCGCGTGGTGTTCCGCGCCGAGGATGGCCGGGTGCAGCAAGAAGCGGTGCGCGCAGGCGCCGGGCTCGGCTTCATGGCCGAACAGGAGGGGCGCGCCGATCCGAATCTGGTGCAGATCCTGCCGCCGCAGGAGGATTGGTCCTCGCCGCTCTGGCTGGTGACCCATGTTGATCTGCACCGCACGCCCAAGGTTCAGGCGTTCCTGCGCCATCTCAAGGAGTACGCGGCGGAGCGCGACAAGGCGTGAGCCCCGCAAGCCAGGGCCATCTCGCGATGTTGAGCTTCTCGGCGCTGGTCGCGGGGTCTTTTGCGATGGGCTCGCTGGCCGCGCCGCATATCGCGCCGACGGCGCTGAACGCAGTGCGCTTCGTGCTGGCGGCGCTGCTTCTGGCGGGCGTGGCGGCGGCCAGCGGCAAGGTCACGCGGGCCTCGCTCGATGCGCCGTGGCGCTATCTCGTGCTCGGCGGCTTGATGATCGCCTATTTCGTGCTGATGTTCGAAGGGCTCAAGACCGCCGCGCCGGTCAGCATGTCGGCGGTGTTCACCCTGACGCCGCTGATGGCCGCGGGGTTCGGCTGGCTGCTGATGCGCCAGCGCATGACCCGGCGCATGGCTCTAGCCCTCGCCGTGGGTGCGGTCGGCGCGCTTTGGGTGATCTTCGACGGCAGCCTGCGGGCGGCGCTGAGCTTCGGCGTCGGGCGCGGCGAGGCGGTCTATTTCGTCGGTTGCGCCGCACATGCCTTCTATGCGCCTATGGTGCGCAAGCTGAACCGCGGCGAGCCGGCGCTGGTCTTCACGCTCTGGACCAACCTCGCGGGCACGGTGCTGCTGCTGATCTGGGGCTGGCCGGCGCTGATGGCGACGGACTGGGCGGCGCTGCCGCCGATCGTCTGGATCACCATCGTCTACACCGCCGTCGCCGCCACCGCCGCCACCTTCGTACTGCTGCAGTTCGCGGCGCTGCGCCTGCCCTCGGCCAAGGTCATGGCCTACACCTATCTCACCCCGTCCTGGGTGATCCTCTGGACGCTGCTGCTGGGGCAGGGGGTGCCGCCGGCGATGATCCTCGTGGGCGTGGGCCTCACCGTGGTGGCGCTGCTTCTGCTGCTCAAGGACGAGTGAGGGGTGGCTCAGAGCGCTGGGCCGGTCCCAAGCTCTTCCGCAAGGAAGCGCTCGAACGCGTCGAGATTGACCGGCTCGACCAAGCCGAACCCGACCATCCAGACCGAGGCCTCGCGCAGCGCGTCGGGCTCGAGCTTGCACCACTTCACCCGGCCGCGCTTTTCCTGACTGATCAGCCCGGCGGCGGCGAGGATGGCGAGGTGCTTCGACACCGCTGCCAGGGACATCTCGAAGGGCTCGGCGACATCGGTCACCGCCATGTCGTCCTCGAGCAGCATCGCGAGGATGCGGCGGCGGGTCGGGTCGGCGAGGGCGGCGAAGACGGCAGAGAGCGTGTCGGTCATGCCGCCATAAGCCGTGCCGCCGGTGGCCCCGTCAAGCCGCTCTGGCGCAAGCTCAACCGTCCAGTTGAATAAGGATTTGCGCCCTCGTTGGCGCTAACCGGCCCTCTGAGCCCGCGCTGCGGTGCAGGTCGTGAAATTAAAACTCATCTATTACAATAACTTGGTCGACCTTTGCCCTCTGTTCACCGGTTCTTGACTCAGAGCCTCTCGCCGCATAGCAACATCGCGGAACTCCTTTGGGGCTGAACAGTGAGCGATCCCGATCCGAAGCAGCAACTCGATGCGCTGGAGGCGAAGATCGCGGCGGCCAAGGCCGCCCGGGAAAGCGACAAGGTCCATCAGGAGGAACACTATTCCCAGGCACAGCTCGCCTGGCGGATGGTTACGGAGATGGTTGCCGGTCTCGGGATCGGCTTTGGCATCGGATACGGGCTCGACGTGCTGTTCGGCACAACCCCGTTCCTCATGGTGCTGTTCACATTGCTGGGGATCGTGGCGGGTATCCGGGTGATGCTGCGCAGCGCCGCCGAAATCCAGCAGGCGCAACTGGCCAAGCAGGCCGGAGAAGACGAGAAGAGGGATCGCGATGGCGACTGAAGCAACGCACGGTGCTGAGATGGCCGAACACGGCGCGGAGCACGCAGCTGAAACGGGCGGTCTCGTCTTCCACCCGATGGACCAGTTCATCGTGAAGCCGCTCTTCGGCGACGGCCACGTGGGCATGTTCACCATCACCAACGTCACCCTGTGGATGCTGATCGCTATCCTCGTGATCGTCGCGCTGATGGTGCTTGGCACCTCGCGCCGCGCCGTGGTCCCCTCGCGCAGCCAGTCGGTGGCCGAGCTCGCCTACGGCTTCATCCACAAGATGGTCGAGGACGTGACCGGCAAGGAAGGTCTCGTCTACTTCCCCTACATCATGACCCTGTTCATGTTCATCGTCGTGGCCAACTTCCTCGGCCTGATCCCGATGAGCTTCACCACCACCTCGCACTTCGCGGTGACCGTGGTTCTGGCGCTCTGCGTGTTCCTCGGCGTGACCATCCTCGGCTTCGTCAAGAACGGCCCGTCCTTCCTGTCGATGTTCTGGGTCACCTCGGCGCCGCTGGCGCTGCGCCCGGTGCTCGCCATCATCGAGATCATCTCGTACTTCGTGCGCCCGGTGAGCCACTCCATCCGTCTTGCCGGCAACGTCATGGCAGGCCACGCGGTGATCAAGGTCTTCGCAGGCTTCGCCGGCCTCGCCGTCATCTCGCCGCTGTCGATCGTTGCCATCACCGCGATCTACGGGCTCGAGGTCATGGTGGCCTTCGTGCAGGCCTACGTCTTCACGATCCTCACCTGCGTCTACCTCAAGGACGCGCTGCATCCGCACCACTGACGTAGCGGCGGGGCGCTGATGCCCCGCTCTACCCCGCAGAACACCCCTATCGATCACTTCCACACGTAAGGAGATACCACCATGGAAGGTCAACTCGCACACATCGGCGCAGGTCTCGCAGGTCTCGGCACCGGTCTCGCCGCACTTGGTGTGGGCAACGTCGCCGCGAACTTCCTCGCCGGCGCCCTGCGCAACCCCTCGGCTGCTGCTTCGCAGACCGCGACCCTGTTCATCGGCATCGCATTCGCCGAAGCACTGGGCATCTTCTCCTTCCTCGTTGCTCTGCTGCTGATGTTCGCCGTCTAATCGACGGAACGAAAATCCTTACGCGCGGGCGGTCCCGTCCCTGACGGGCCGCCCGATGTAGAGACAACGTTCCGACGGAGGACGACATGGCGACAGAACCCATCGCCGAAGATTTCGCCGGTATTTGCGTGGACAGCCATGGCTCTGCCATCGGCATGCCGCAGCTTTGTTCCGACTGGATCCCGAACCAGGTCTTCTGGCTTGTCATCACGCTTGTGGTGATCTTCTTCGTGCTGTCGCGCATCGCTCTGCCGCGGATCGCTTCGGTCCTGGCCGAGCGCCAGGGCACGATCACGAATGATATCGCCGCCGCAGAGGAGCTGAAGCGCCAAGCCGCCGACGCCGAAGCGGCGTATGAGAAGGCGCTCGCGGATGCGCGCTCCGAGGCTCAGGCCATCGGTCAGCAGACCCGCGACGACATCAAGGCGAAGCTCGAAGAGGCGACCCGCGAAGCGGACGCCCAGATCGCGGAAAAGACCGCCGAGTCGGAAGCGGCCATCGCCGAGATCCGTGCGTCGGCCCTCGCGAATGTCGAGATCGTCGCGAAGGACACCGCGGAAGCCATCGTGGCTGCCCTCGGTGGCAAGGCGGATCAGGCAGCCATCTCGACGGCTGTCGACAACCGGATGAAAGGGTGAGCCGATGCGCAAGCTGATCATCACCAGCGCCCTCGGCGCAAGCCTTGCCAGCCCCGCGCTGGCGGCGTCCGGGCCGTTCTTCTCGCTGCGCAACACCGACTTCGTCGTGCTGCTCGGTTTCCTGCTCTTCCTCGCTGTCCTGGCCTATTTCAAGGTCCCGGGCATGCTGGGCAAGCTGCTGGACAAGCGCGCCGAAGACATCCGCAACGATCTCGACGAAGCGCGCGCGCTGCGTGAAGAGGCCCAGACGCTTCTTGCCTCCTACGAGCGCAAGCAGCAGGAAGTCTCGGCACAGGCAGAGCGCATCGTCGCGAACGCCAAGGAAGAGGCCGAGATTGCCGCCGTGCAGGCCCGCAAGGACCTCAAGGATGCCATCGCCCGCCGCCTCGCCGCTGCCGAAGACCAGATCGCTTCGGCTCAGGCATCGGCCGTGAAGGAAGTGCGCGACCGTGCCGCAGCCGTGGCCGTGGCAGCTGCCCGCGATGTCATCGCGCAGCAGACCAGCGCTGCAGACAAGGACCGGATGATCGACGAGTCGATCACGGAAGTGGGTGCCAAGCTGCACTGACCCGCAAGGTCCTTACGATTTCGGAAAAGCCCGGCCGTCTGGCCGGGCTTTTCTGCGTCTCGAGGCCGGTTCTGAGGCACGCGGAACACGGTCGGGGCTTGCCTTGGCGCCCGCCCATCGGCAAGACTTTGCTTGTTGGCTGCCACCAGATACGGTAGCCCGACCAGGTCCACAGCAGTACATGTGGTCATCAGGACAAGAGGGTAGCGTGGCACATATCATCGTCGTCGGGAACGAGAAGGGCGGGGCGGGCAAATCCACCGTCTCGATGCATGTCGCCACCGCTCTGGCCCGGCTGGGCTACAAGGTCGGCGCGCTCGACCTCGACCTGCGCCAGCAGACCACGGGGCGCTACTGCGACAACCGCCGCCGCTTTCTCGAGAGCGAGGGGCTCGAGCTTCCGAGCCCGAACTACATCGATCTACCGCAGGTCGACCCCGCCGATCTGGCGCCGGGCGAAAACGCCTATGACCACCGCCTGAGCAAGGCGGTCTCGATGCTCGAGGCCGACAGCGACTTCATCCTGATCGACTGCCCCGGCTCGCACACGCGTCTGAGCCAGGTGGCGCACACGCTGGCGGACACGCTGATCACCCCGCTCAACGACAGCTTCATCGACTTCGACCTGCTGGCCCGCATCGACAGCGACGGCGAAAAGATCCTCGGCCCGTCGGTCTATTCCGAGATGGTCTGGAACGCGCGCCAGCTGCGGGCGCAGGCCGGTCTCAAGCCGATCGACTGGATCGTGCTGCGCAACCGCCTCGGCGCGCAGCAGATGATCAACAAGATGAAGATGGAGAAGGCGCTCGAGCGGCTCTCCAAGCGCATCGGCTTCCGCATCGCGCCGGGCTTCTCCGAGCGCGTGATCTTCCGCGAGCTGTTCCCGCGCGGGCTGACGCTGCTCGATCTCAAGGATATCGGCGTCAAGCAGCTCAACATCTCGAACGTCGCCGCCCGTCAGGAGCTGCGTGACCTGATGAGCACGCTGAACCTGCCCGAGGTCGAGATCCGCTTCTGAGGCCCCTCTAGCGCAGCCGCCAGGCCAGCGCCGCGACCCCGACGCCTGAGCTCAGCAGCTCGATGCCGAGGAAAATCCCGAGAATGCCGCCCCCGGCCTCGGGGATGGCAAAGATGATCCACAGGCCCAGCAGCACCGAGATCACGCCCGCCGCCACCAGCCAGCCCCAGCCCTGGCGTTCGCGCAGATGAAAGCCGAGCAGGATCCGCACCAGCCCGACGGCGATGAAGAACCCGGCGATGATCAGCGTCAGCGATACGATCCCCGCAAGCGGATTCGCGAGCAGCGCGACGCCGAAGGCCAGCACGAGCAGGGCCAGAAACCCGGAGACCAGCCGCGCCGATCCCGGTCCGTCATCCTGAAACGCAATCCAGAGCTGCAGAACACCGCCCAGCAGCAGGATGCTGCCGGCGATGGCCACGGCGGTGAGCGAGGCGGCGAACGGGTTCAGGAAGGCAACGATGCCGCCGACAATGAGCAGCGCGCCGAGAACGAGCAGCCAGCGCCAGTCCGGGCCAATCGGGCGCCGCTGCGGGCTGTTGGGTTGGGGCGTTGGGCCGGGCATGGGTCTCTCCTCTGTATGAGGGGGTAACGGCGCCGGACCGCCCCCGTTCCATCACCATGACGCGAAGCGAGGTTGCAGAAAAGGCAGGGCTGGAGGATTTCAGCGACCGCGACCATCTCCTCTGCATCGCCCGGCCGCCCGCGCTGACCGGAGCCCCGGCCCGGGCACCGCTTGCCAAAGCTCTGGGGAAGGCGCACACGGGCCGGCATGGATGTGCGCCCGAACCCGCCGCTTGCCGCGGCCCTGACTCTGCTTGCCTCCGGCTTCGTCGCCGGCACCACGCTGCTGGCCAAGATGCTCGGCACCGAGACGTTGGGCCCCGCCCTGCACCCGTTGCAGGTGAGCCAGGGCCGGTTCGTCTTCGCGCTCATGGTGTTCTCGACCGCGGCGCTGATCCTGCGTCCAAAGATGACCCGGCCCGCTTTGCCGGTGCATACGCTCAGGGTCTTGTTCGGCTGGGGCGGGGTCAGCTTCATGTTCGCCGCCGCGGCGTTCATCCCGCTCTCGGACGCCACCGCAATCAGCTTTCTGAACCCGGTGGTTGGAATGCTGCTGGCGATCCCGTTCCTTGGCGAGAAGGTCGGGCGGGTGCGGATCTCGGCGGCGGTGATCGCGCTCACCGGCGCGATGATCCTGCTGCGCCCGACGCCGCAGGCTTTTCAGCCGGCGGCCCTGCTGGCGCTGGGGGCGGCGCTCTGCCTCGGGGCGGAGCTGGTGGTGATCAAGCGGCTCTCGGGGCGCGAGGGGGCGTTCCAGATCCTGCTGATCAACAACCTGATCGGCGCCTGCATTGCCAGCGCCGCGGCCTTCGCGGTCTGGCAGATGCCGACCCCGGCGCAATGGGCGGCGCTGGCAGGGGTGGGCGTGCTCATGGCCTCGGCGCAGACCTGCTTCATCCAGGCCATCCGCCGCGCCGATGCGAGCTTCGTCTCGCCGTTCTGGTACGCCACGCTGATCTTCGCGGCGCTTTACGATTTCCTGATCTTCTCGGTGCGGCCCGACGCGGTCTCGCTGCTCGGCACCGCCATCATCGTCGCCGGCGCGGGGCTCCTGGCCTGGCGCGAGGCGCGGCTCAGGCCCGCAGGCGCTAGGCCTTCAGGCGCCAGCCCGTCCGGAACAGCCCCCATGCCGCCAGCAACACCGCCGCCGTCGCCGCCAGAGCGATGACGAAGCCCATCGCCGGGTTGCTGTCGCTGACGCCGATCATGCCGTAACGCGCGCCGTCGATCAGGTAGAAGACAGGGTTGACGTGTGTGATCTCGTAGAGCCCCGGCGGCAGCGCCTCGACCGAGTAGAAGGTGCCCGACAGGAACGCCAGCGGCGTCACGATGAAGTTGGTGATCGCCGCCATCTGGTCGAACTTGTTGGCCCAGAGCCCCGCCAGCATCCCCATCGCCGACAGGAAGGCCGCGCCGAGGATGACGAAGACCAACAGCACCAGCGGATACTGCGGCACCAGCCCGGTGGTCAGGAACAGCCCGGTCGAGATCGCCACCGCGACGATCAGCCCGCGCGCTACGCCACCGGCGAGGTATCCCAGCACCAGCTCGAACGGCGCCAGCGGCGGCATCAGCGTGTCGACGATATTGCCCTGCACCTTCGAGACCACGATCGAGGACGAGGTGTTGGCAAAGGCGTTCTGGATCACCGTCATCATCAGGATCCCCGGCGCGATGAAGTCGGTGAAGGGCACGCCCATCACGTCTCCGCGACGCGGGCCGATGGCGATGGTGAAGATCAGCAGGAACAGCCCGGCGGTGACCAGCGGCGCCAGCAGGGTCTGGGTCCAGACGTTGACGAAGCGCATCACCTCGCGGCTGCAGAGCGTGTAGAGGCCGAGCCAGTTCACCTGTCCGAAGCGGCGTTCGCCGGGGTCTCTTTGCGGATAATCGGTCATGCGGGGGCCTTTCCTCTGCGGGGTTGGCTTGTAACTCGGATAGCGATGACTACAATAGGGCCACCCGCGGAATTTCCAGGCGGTCCGGTAGAGGGCCGCCTTTTTCAATGAGGATACGTCATGTCCTGGACCGATGAGCGCGTCGAGCTGCTGAAGAAGATGTGGGCGGAGGGACAATCCGCCAGCCAGATCGCGAAAGAGCTCGGCGGCGTCACGAGAAACGCCGTGATCGGCAAGGTCCATCGCCTCGGTCTGTCGAACCGCACCGGCGCCGGTGCCGCCCCGGCAGCCGCCGCGGCCCCCGCCAAGGAGGCGAAGCCGGCCAAGGAGGCCAAGCCTGCGCCCAAGCCCAAGCCCGCCCCGGCGGAGCCCGCGGCCGAGGCCGCCCCGCGCGAAGAGGCGGCGTCTGTGCCCGAGACCCGTCCGGCGGTGTCGCCGGCGCGCAAGCAGATCATTCCGGCCGGCCAGCCGCTGCCGCCGCAGCCCTCGGCCAACGAGATCAGCCCCGAGGCTCTGGCCAAGGTCAACGAGATCGAGAAGAAGGCCAAGAAGCTCACCCTGATGGAGCTGACCGAGCGCACCTGCAAATGGCCGGTGGGCGACCCCGCGACCGAGGATTTCTGGTTCTGCGGTCTGCCGGTGCAGCAGGGCAAGCCCTATTGCGAGGCGCATGTGGGCGTCGCCTTCCAGCCGATGTCGTCGCGCCGCGACCGTCGCCGCTGAGGCGCTTGTCGCAAACGGAAAACGAGGCCAGCACTCCCATGACCACGGGCAGGGATCATCTGCCGGGATGCCGCAAGGCAGCGCGTGACGCCGCCCGCGTCACGCTGACTGTCCGGCAGCGGGAGATCTGAGAGATGCGCGACGCGCCGCTGCTCAATCTTGTGCTCGGCGTCGTCCTGGCCATCGCGCTTGGCTGGCTGCTGATGATCGGGCAGGCGATCCTGTTGCCGATCCTTGCAGCGGTCATCACCGTCTACATCATCGTCACCGCCTCCGAGGCGCTGGCCACCCTTCCGGGCATGCGCCGCCTGCCGATCACGGTGCCGCGGTTCCTCGTGCTGCTGCTTTTCACGCTGGTGGTGGTGGTGATCGCCGTGGTGGTGGCCGCCACCGCCCGCGAGATCGCCGCCGTGGCGCCAAAATACGAGACCAATCTCGGTGGGCTGCTGGACCGCAGCGCCGCGGTGTTCGATCTCGACACCCAGGATCTGCTGACCGAGATCCGCGCCGTGACCATCGATCAGATCGACATCCGCAGACTTGTGGTGGCGCTGCTTGGCGGCTTCACCAGCGTCGGCTCATCGATCTTCCTCGTCATCGTCTATGCCGCCTTCCTGCTCTCGGAGCGCGAGGGCTTTCACGGCAAGATCCGCGCCGCCTTCCGCGACGAGGCCAGGGCCGCGCAGGTCTCGGCGATCATCGGCGACATGAACCGCAAGATCGGCGACTACCTGTTCGTGAAGACGCTGATCAACCTGATCGTCGGCGTCCTGTCTTTCGTGGTGCTCTGGGCCATGGGGGTGGATTTCGCGCTGTTCTGGGCGATCACCATCGGCCTGCTGAACTACATCCCCTATGTCGGCTCCTACATCGCCGTCGCCATGCCGGTGCTGCTGTCGCTGGCGCAGTTCGCCTCGCTCTCGACCACGCTGGTGCTCACGGCGCTCCTGGTGGCGGTGCAGATGTTCGTGGGCAACTATCTCGAGCCGCGGATCATCGGCCAGCAGCTCAACCTCAGCCCCTTCGTCGTCATCGTCTCGTTGATCTTCTGGGCCGCGCTCTGGGGCGTGCCGGGGGCGATCCTCGCGATCCCGATGACCTCGGTGATCGTGATCGGCCTGTCGAGCTTCGAGTCCACCCGCTTCCTCGCGGTGCTGCTGGCCAACCGTGTCGAAGACGAGAACACCCTGATCCACTCGAACAAGAGCTGAGGCCCGCGCGGGCCGCGGCGCGGTCAGGCAAGAGCCGCGACGGTTCCGATTCTCCCGGGATGCGCCCACGCCCGGGCAGGAGGCGGGCCGATGCGTCGCGGGGTGCGTTGGTTCCGCTCCGACCGGCCCCCTTGATCGGCGGGGGGAGTCCCTGTATCTCGCCTGTCATGACTCGGGTTCTCGACCTCGGCGACCGCGCGCGTCTGCGTGAACGGTTCTACGGTGCCACCTTCACGGTGCTCGCGCGGCTATAAGCCTGTCATCGCCCGCCCCGGCGCGGGACAATGATGCCTCGCGCCCAGCCCAAGCTATTCTACATTCCGGAGAGGAACCCATGTCCGGCAAGACACTCTACGACAAGATCTGGGATGCCCATGTCGTCCAGCAGGACGAAGACGGCACCTGCCTTCTGTATATCGACCGCCACCTCGTGCACGAGGTGACCTCGCCGCAGGCCTTCGAAGGCCTGCGCATGACCGGCCGCAAGGTCCGCGCGCCGCAGCGCACCATCGCCGTGCCCGATCACAACGTGCCGACCACGACCGACCGTGCCAACGGCATCGAGAACGAGGAAAGCCGCATCCAGGTCGAGGCGCTCGACAAGAACGCCAAGGATTTCGGGGTCAACTATTACCCCGTCAGCGACATCCGCCAAGGCATCGTGCACATCGTCGGCCCCGAACAGGGCTGGACCCTGCCGGGCATGACCGTGGTCTGCGGCGACAGCCACACCG
>NZ_JBYNAH010000365.1:0-214 GCF_059781815.1 Salipiger sp.
GCACCGATTGCCCGCGCTCTTGAGGTCGGCAAGGAGTGGTTGGGAGAAGACCACCCCGCCGTTGCCAGTCTGAAGGCGGGCGTCGCGATCCATCACGGTCGGCTTCCGAGCCCATTCCTGCGCGAATTGGAAACGCTGCTGTCCGAGGGCGTCTTGAAGGTCATCGTTGCATCGCCGACGCTCTCGCAAGGCCTCAATCTCAACGCTGCAGTTA
>NZ_JBYNAH010000365.1:224-2787 GCF_059781815.1 Salipiger sp.
CCGTATCTGGTCCGCAGAGGCGAGAAGATCAAAGGCGAGGAGTTCGCAAATGTCGCCGGGCGAGCCGGCCGCGCTTTCGTGGACGTCGAAGGCCTCATCGTTCACGTGATGTTCGACAAGATCAAATGGCGAGAAAGAGAGTGGCGTGAGTTGGTTGCCTCCGCCAAGGCCCGCACACTGAAGAGCGGCCTCATCCAAATCGTCGCAGAGATCCTTGAGCGCCTGGCCCGTGAAGGCGTTCTGGAGCGCGATGACGCATGGGAATATCTCGCCAACGCCCGCGAAGCCTGGAGATCGCCCGCGGAGGAAGCCGCAGTCGCTGAGCGCTTGGCGGCCGGCGCGGAATATGACGCAGATGACAGTGAAGATGAAGGTGGTGATGACGAGGGGGAGACAATCGACGAGGAACCGCTTTCGCAAATCGTCGAACGTCTCGATGCGACTGTCTTCGGATTGATCGAAGCGCTGGACTCCGACCGGGCGGATCTGCCAACGCTCTTGGACGAGGCGCTCAAAGGGTCGCTCTGGGCGCGCCAGATAGCCCGAGAAGACGAGGACATCGCGCCATTGCACAAGAAGGTGTTCGAGGCGCGCGCTGAACTCATATGGAAGTCCACTACAACGGAGGCGCGGCGTGGACATTTCGCGATGGGTGTCGGACTAGAGGCTGGGCTCGCCATTGATGCCATGGCAGACGAATTGGCCGATCTCCTCGATCAAGCTGACGCTGCTGCGCTGAGTGGCGATGTCGGCGAACTTGTTGACGCCCTTTCAGGTCTCGGGGAACGCCTGCTGTTCATGCGGCCGTTCATTCCAGACAAGACGAACGCGCTACCGGCCAATTGGAAGGACATCCTGCGCCGTTGGGTGTCTGGCGACGATGTCGCCAATATTGGGCCTCAGAATATGCGGGCTGTCGAAGAGGCCTTCACCTATCGTTTGGTCTGGGCCTTGGAAGCTGTTCGTACCCGCCGTATGTCCCTCGGCTGGTCTCCAGAAACAGTGGTGGGGGGCGCCGCAGCAGCGGTCGAAACCGGCGTTCCACAATTCATGATGTCGATGCTGATCCGCGCGGGCCTTCCATCACGGCGCGCAGCCATGGCGGCAATCGAGGATGCCGAGCCAGCCTTCGTCACGCCCGCGGAGATGAGGGCCTGGCTCGAATCCGACGAGATCACAGCTTTCACCGATGCTGGTGATTGGCCGACCCCCGACACGGCAGCGCTATGGGCACGGTTCCGAACGGAGGCCCTGAGTGGCGGCATTCAGAAATGGTCGGTCGAACACTACAAGCGCCTGCTCGACACCGCGACCGCCCCACCTGCCGGCCTCTATCGGATTGTCACAGACGATGGAGATGGGCGGACCTGGATGGCGACGCCTGACTATCAGCGAGTGGCGGCATTCAAGAAATCGGCACTTGATCCGAAGCCCAGCCTGTTCTCGGGGCGGCTGCCGGGCAATACTAGGTTGGTGGAAGCGTTGCGCGTCGGCCGTGGGAAACTGCGCTGGCCACGGGCCAACACGTAGAGGATAACCTACGAGGTATTTTCCGCTATTTTTCGTTGGAAGGCTGAAAAAATCCTGCTCTTAGGTCACGAATACTTTCCGAGTGCTTAGGCATCTGCAAGGAGATGCGCTGGTTCTTTCCCATCCGCCGCTGCGAAGAAAATTCTACGCGCTGGATGGCATCGATATCGCCGGATGAATATTCGACCCTGTTGGCCGCATCGAAAGGAATGTGTTCTGCCTCTACCCAGAGAGCAACGGTGAGTATCACGTCTCCCAACCGAACAGGTCCGTCGGGAGTCGTGACGGTCACCTCGCCGGGATAGGGAAAGCACACCGTTCGGAAGACGGGTGACTGGGCCTTTTCTATGCCTTCAAACGGATCAGTTGCCTCCTGAAGCTGGAGCCAAAGATCGTTCAAAGACCAGGCCGCGCCGGTCTCCTCGTTACGAAAGATGGATGCGAAAGGGTCCGTATCCTCGGGTAGCGTGCAGTCAACATCCGACGGCTCTGGCATCTTCCAATCGAGCGAGCGAAATTTTCGAATGCCGACTCGTGAGATGACGCACGCTTTGTGCCAGAAGAGCACGAAGTCTACCTGCAGCAATGAATTGACATCCTCACTCGAGATTTCCGAGAGCTCTCGAAGAGAAACACCGCTTTGCTCGGCGACCTTCCGGGCATTGTCGGTGAAACCAGACGCACTCACCGCGATCGTACGATCTGCACCAATCGCCTTTTTCTTCGCGGCCAGTTGCTCGATCCAGGTGACATCCTGAATTGCAGTCCTTCGCCGACACTCGATCGTCAAAAGGACTTCGGCGGAGCCAATCCGCGTACGGATACTTGCATCGACCTCTCGCAGCTGGCCTGTAATCTTGCATCTGATACGATCAGGAGAGGTAACAGTCACATTTCCGGGGTCTGCATCAGCCTCTATTCGCGCAACCAAACGCTCGAATTCACGCCATTCAGGATCTTGGCCTTCGCTGGCGCTCATCTTTTGCGACGCTTTCCGTTCGCACCGGCATCGAGGAACATCGGGAAGAAGCTG
>NZ_JBYNAH010000366.1:0-2786 GCF_059781815.1 Salipiger sp.
CGCTGCCCCCCGTCGCGTGCCGCGACTCCCCCCGGGATATTTTCGGCCAGAAGAAGCAGAGGGCGCTTCTCGGGGCGTGGTCGTCAGAAGCCCGGCTTGCCGGGGTACCAGTCGGTGCCGGCAAGCGGCACCTGGGCCATGGCGGCGGCCTCCATGGTCAGCGCGCAGAGATCCTCGGGCTCGAGATTGTGGACGTGGCTCTTGCCGCAGGCACGGGCCAGGGTCTGGCATTCGAGGGTGAGCACGTTGAGGTAGTTGCGCAGGCGGCGGCCCGCTTCCACCGGGTCGAGACGCGCCATCAGCTCGGGATCCTGGGTGGTGATGCCCGCCGGGTCGCGGCCCTCGTGCCAGTCGTCATAGGCGCCGGTGGTGGAGCCGAGCTTCTGGTATTCCGCCTCCCACTTGGGATCGTTGTCGCCGAGCGCCACCAGCGCGGCGGTGCCGATGGAGACCGCGTCGGCCCCCAGCGCCAGTGCCTTCGCCACATCGGCGCCGGTGCGGATGCCGCCCGAGACCACCAGCTGCACCTTACGGTGCATGCCGAGATCCTGAAGGGCTTTGACGGCGGGGCGGATGCAGGCCAGCGTCGGCTGGCCCACGTGTTCGATGAACACGTCCTGGGTGGCGGCGGTGCCGCCCTGCATGCCGTCGAGCACGATCACGTCGGCGCCGGCCTTCACCGAGAGCGCCACATCGTAATAGGGGCGCGCGCCGCCGACCTTGATGTAGATCGGCTTCTCCCAGTTGGTGATCTCGCGCAGCTCGAGGATCTTGATCTCGAGATCGTCGGGGCCGGTCCAGTCCGGGTGGCGGCAGGCGGAGCGCTGGTCGATGCCGACCGGCAGGTCGCGCATGCCGGCGACGCGCTCGGTGATCTTCTGGCCGAGCAGCATGCCCCCGCCGCCGGGCTTGGCGCCCTGCCCCACCACCACCTCGATGGCATCGGCGCGGCGCAGGTCATCGGGGTTCATGCCGTAGCGCGAGGGCAGGTACTGGTAAACCAGCTTCTCGGAATGGCCGCGCTCTTCCTCGGTCATGCCGCCATCGCCAGTGGTCGTCGAGGTGCCGGCCATGGTGGCGCCGCGGCCCAGGGCCTCTTTCGCGGGGCCGGAGAGCGAGCCGAAGGACATGCCGGCGATGGTGATCGGGATCTTCAACTCGATCGGTTTCTTGGCGAAGCGGGTGCCGAGGGTGACGCCGGTCTCGCATTTCTCGCGGTAGCCCTCGAGCGGGTAGCGCGACATCGAGGCGCCGAGGAACAGCAGGTCGTCGAAATGCGGCACCCGGCGCTTGGCGCCACCGCCGCGGATGTCGTAGATGCCGGTCTGGGCGGCGCGGCGGATCTCGGAATTCGTCTCGTTGGAGAAGGTCCAGGACTGGCGCGGCATGGTTTGGGGCGTGTCTTTCATCGGGCCGTCCTCAGTATTCGTCTGCGTGGTCGATGTTGAAATTGTAGAGCTTGCGGGCCGAGCCGTAGCGCTTGAACTCTTCCGGCTTGGCATCCGCGCCGGCCTTCTCGAGCAGATCCTTGAGGATCTCGAGATGCTCGGGGCGCATCTCCTTCTCGATGCAGTCGGCGCCCAGCGACTTGACCGCGCCGCGCACGAAGAGCCGCGCCTCGTAGAGGCTGTCCCCAAGCGCGTCGCCGGCATCGCCCAGCACCACGAGATTGCCCTTCTGCGCCATGAAGGCCGACATGTGGCCGATATTGCCATGCACCACGATGTCGATGCCCTTCATCGAGATGCCGCAGCGGCTCGAGGCGTTGCCCTTGATGACCAGCAGCCCGCCATGGCCCGTGGCACCGGCATATTGCGAGGCGTCGCCCTCGACGATCACCGTGCCGCTCATCATGTTCTCGGCAGCACCGGGGCCGACCGAGCCCTCGACATGCACGGTGGCCAGCTTGTTCATCCCGGCGCAGTAATAGCCGGTCGAGCCCTTCACGGTGACCTCGATCTCGGCATCGAGCCCGACGGCCACGGCGTGGCTGCCGCGCGGGTTGCGGATCTCGAACTGCGTGTAATTGGTCGCGGGCGCGCCCTGCAGGGCGGCGTTGACCTCGCGCAGTTCCATCTCGCTCATGTCGAGGGTCTGCACGTCGGTGGTGGCGGCGGTTGCGGTTGCGGTCATCGCTCAGCGCTCCCAGAAATAGACGGTGGCGGGCTCGGGCTCCCAGACGCGGGCGGCCTCGATGCCGGGCAGGTTGGCGAAGGCACGGTATTCCGAGCCGAAGGCGACGTAATCGTCGGTCTCGGCCATCACCGCAGGCTTGCAGGCGATCGGGTCGCGGACCACGCCAAAGCCGGTCTTGGTGCCCATCACGAAGGTGAAGAAGCCGTCGAGATCGTCGAGCGTGCCCTCCAGCGCCTCGCCGAGATTGGCCCCTTCGGCAATCCGCGAGGAGATGTAGCAGGCGGCGACCTCGGTGTCGTTCTCGGTGCGCGGGGCGAAGCCCTTCTCGGTCAGGATGCGGCGCATCTGGTTGTGGTTCGAGAGCGAGCCGTTGTGGACGAGGCACTGGTCCTCATCGGTCGAGAACGGGTGTGCGCCAAGCGTGGTGACGGCGCTTTCGGTCGCCATGCGGGTGTGGCCGATGCCGTGGCTGCCGCCCATGGCGCGAAGGTTGAAGCGGGCCGCCACGTCCTTGGGCAGGCCGATCTCCTTGTAGATCTCCATCGCCTCGCCAAGGCCCATGATGCGCAGGCCGCGGGCTTCGAGAAAGGCGATGGCGGCGTCGCGGCTGCCTTCGGGCAGGGTCAGCACCGCGTGGGTGTCGATGGCCT
>NZ_JBYNAH010000092.1:0-18268 GCF_059781815.1 Salipiger sp.
GTGCTGACCTCACCAAATCGCCAGCCCGGGGGGCGGGCAGGCGATGGCGCGGCGGCCTTCGGCCTTGATTCCGCGCACGCTTCGTTCAGACGCAGCCATCTAGCTCCAAAAGAAAAAGGCGGACCACCTGGCCCGCCTCTCCCGACTTCAGGGCATCGCCCCGCACTCAGTCGCGCAGCACCGCCATGCTGCTCTCGTCCCAGCCGATCCAGACCGGGGCCTCGCCCACCGACTGGCCGGTATCGGCGTCGACATAGGCCTTGAGCGTCGCGCCATTGGCCTCCTCGACCATCAGGTCGAGCGCCATGCGGCTGCCGAGGAAGGTCTTGCCGACCACCCTGCCCTGCACCGCGTTTGCGGTCGCCGGTCGCTCGGCGTGGAAGCCCAGCCGCTCGAGCCGCACCGAGGCGGTGATCGCCTCGCCGGCCTGCGGCACGCCGCCCGGCGCGTGGCCGCGCAGCGTGGTGCCGAACCAGTCCATCACCACCGCGTTGCCCTCGGTGCCGCGCAGCTCGCCGGTCAGCAGGTTGGTCTCGCCGATGAACTCGGCCACGAAGCGCGAGGCCGGGTGGAAATAGAGCTCTTCCGGCGTGCCGTCCTGCTCCACCTTGCCCTTGTTCATGACCACGATGCGGTCCGACATGGTCAGCGCCTCTTCCTGGTCGTGGGTGACGAAGAAGAAGGTCTTGTGGGTGCGGCGCTGGATCGATTTCAGCTCCTGCTGCACCTGCCCGCGCAGCTTGGCGTCGAGCGCGCCGAGCGGCTCGTCAAGCAGCAGCAGCGCCGGGTCGGGCGCCAGCGCCCGGGCCAGCGCCACGCGCTGCCGCTGACCGCCAGAAAGCTGCGCCGGGTAGCGCTCGCCATAGGCGGTGAGCTCGAGGAAGGACATGATCTCGTCCTGCCGCTTTGCGATCTCGGATTTGCCCATGCCCTTGAGCTCGAGCCCGAAGCCGATGTTCTGCTTCACCGTCATGTGCGGGAAGAGCGCGTAGTCCTGGAACACCATGTTGACGTTGCGCCGCTCCGGCGGGCGCCGGGTGACGTCCTCGCCGCGCAGCAGCACCCGGCCGCTGGTGGGCTGCTCGAAGCCGCCCAGGATGCGCAGCGTGGTGGACTTGCCGCAGCCCGACGGGCCGAGGAAGGTGACGAACTCGCCCTGCGCGATGTCGAGCGTCAGGTTGTCGAGCGCCACGGTGTCGCCGAAGCGCTTGGTCACGCCTTCGAGGCGGACGAGAGGATCAGAAGACATGGCTCAGCTATCCTTGTTCATGCGGCGGGTGAAACGCTCGGCCCAGACGCCGATCACGGCGGTCAGGACCAGCGCCACGGTCGCGATGGCGTTGATCTCGGGCGACATGCCCGATTTCAGCTTGGCGAAGATCAGCACCGGCAGGGTCGGCTCGTAGCCGCCGAGGAAGAACGAGCGCACGAAATCGTCGAAGCTGAGGAGAAGGCAGAAGATGCTCGCGCCCATGATGGCCGGCACGAGATAGGGGAAGGTGATGCGCAGGAAGGCGATCAGCGGATCGGCCCCGAGGTCGCGGGCGGCCTCGATCTGGCTCTTCGGCAGGGTCGAGAGCCGCGCCATCACCACCAGCACCACGAAGGGCACGTTGTGCACCGCGTGGCTCCAGACGATCGCGCCCATGCCCGGCTCGATGCCGAGATAGCGGGCATAGATCCGGAAGGCGATGGCCGAGATGATGCCCGGGATCAGCGCCGGCAGCACGGTCATGCCGAAGATCACCGCCCGACCCCAGAACTTGCGCCCCTCGAGCAGCACCGCGATCCAGGTGCCGACGATCACCGAGATCACCGTCGAGAGCACCGCGATGGCCACCGAATAGCCGAAGGCGGCGAGCGTCTCGGTGTCGGCGAAGACGCCGGTGTACCAGTCGAGCGTCCAGGACTTGATCGGGAAGCCGATGAACTTGCTGTCCTTGAAGCCCATCATCACCATCAGGATCAGCGGCACGAAGACATAGGCCACGAAGGCCCAGTAGACGCAGGAGAGCAGGATGCGGTTGTGACGGGTCATTTGGTGTCTCCCTTGCGCAGGGCGTTCATCAGCCGCTGGAAGGCGGCGGTGATGAGCAGCGCCGCGAGGAACATGATGACGGCAAAGGCCGCGCCCGTGGGCCACTGGTCACCGGCGACGTGGAAGAAGCCCGCGATGGTCTCGGCAAACACCGTGGTCGAGGGACCGCCCAGAAGCACCGGGGTGGCGTAAAAGCCGGTCGAGATCAGGAACACCAGCGTGCAGCCCGAGGAAATCCCCTCCAGCGTCATCGGCAAGGTGATGCGGCGGAACCGCGTCCAGGCGCCCGCGCCGAGATCGGCGGCGGCCTCGTTCATCGACTTGGGCAGCTTCTCGAGCGCCGAGTAGAGCGGCAGCAGCATGTAGAGCGCGGTCAGGTAGACGATGCCTACCCCCATGGAAAAGCTGGTGTACATGAACGGGATCGGCCGGTCGATCAGGCCGAAGAAGCGCAGCACCATGTTCACCGCGCCGGTATTGCCGAGCAGGATCATGATGGCATAGGTCCGCACGATCTCGCCGACCCAGAACGGGATCAGCAGCAGCAGGAGCAGCAGCATCCGGTTCTTGGGGCTGACGTGGCGGGCCAGGAAATAGGCCACCGGATAAGTGATGATCAGCGTGCAGAAGGTGAACACCGCCGCAAAGGTCAGCGTGCGGAAGAACGGCATCCAGAAGATGCTGTCGCCGAAGAAGCGCAGGTAGTTGTCGAAGGTGAAATGCTGCTCGACGCCGGGCGCGACCGGGTAGGCATCGGTCAGCGACACGCGCAGCATCTGCAGCATCGGCCCGAGGTGCTGGGTCAGCACCCACAGGATCGGGAACACGGCGAGGATCAGGAACTGGCGGCGCGGCGAGGCGGTGGCGACATGTGCGAGCCACTGGTACGGCGCCCAGCTCGACAGGCGTCCCCAGAAGGTACGGTCTGAGACGCCCTCGGCGACGGCACCGCGTTCTTCGCGCGCGGATGCGTCATAGGTCATTGGGTCTTCCTTTCGAGAGGAACGACGGCGGGTCGTGTGAGGGGCCCGCCCGCCAGCCGCGAGGGCCAGCGGACGGGGAGAAGGCGCGGCGCGTGTTTACGCGGCCTTGATGGCTTCCACGGCCGGATCGACGAGGCCGTATTTCATCTCGTTCGCCTCGGCGCGGAAGAACTGCAGGTTGGCGAGCTGCTCGTCCGGGAACGAGGTCGATTTCTTCTCGAGGTCGGTCAGGTAGTTCGACGCGTCCTTGTAGGTCGAGATGAAGCCCGAGGCCTTGGTCATCGCCGCACCGATCTCGGGCGATGCGAGGATCGCGTTGAGGAAGGTGTAGGCGTTGTCCGGGTTCGGGCAGTTCTTGGCGATGTTGTAGGTGTAGACGAAGCCGTAGGAGCCTTCCTTCGGGATCGCCATGCCAAGCGGGAAGCCGTCGTTGATCAGGGCCGCCGCCGGGCCGTTCCACGATTGCGCCAGAGCGATATCCTGGTTGACGAACATCTGCTGCACCTCGGCGCCACCGTCATAGTACTTGCGCACCAGCGGCTTCTTCTCGATCAGGTACTGCTTGGCTTCCTCGACGATGGCCGCGGCTTTCTCGGGATCGTCGAGATACTCGACCATGTTGCCGTCATAGCCCATCTTCAGCATGATGATCGACACCATGTCCTGGATCACATAGGCGGTCTGGCCCGAGTATTTCTCGCTGAAGAGCGTCTCCCAGGTCTGGGCCTCTTCCTCGGAAACGAGCTCGGTGTTGTAGGACAGCACCTCCATGCCCGACAGGATCGGGGCGCCCCACTTCTCGCCGTTGATCGTCGACCAGTCGGATTCCGAGAAGGTCGGGTTGATGTTGCCCCAGTTCGAAATCCGGTCGGTGTCGAGCGGCGCCAGCAGGTCGCTGTCGATGAATTGCAGGAAGCGGTGGCCGGCCACGGTCATGATGTCGACCGACGGGTTCGGCGCTTCGGCGGCCAGCAGGTTGAACTGCTTGCCCTGGTCGTCGACGAGGCGGACGTTGACCTTGATGCCGGTCTCGGCCTCGAACTGCTCCTTGAAGGCTTCCGGGACGAAGTCGTTATAGGTCCAGATGTTGACCTCGCCGCCCTGCGCGTGGGCACGGCGCAGGTAGGCGGGGCTGGCGAGCGCGGCGCCGGTCATGGCCGCGGTGGTCAGGAGTTTCCGGCGGTTGAGGATGAGTTTGGTCATTGGGTCGTCTCCCTGAGGGTTGGTATCCGTATCGTTTTTATGGTCAGGACGCCGGTTCGGGCGTCTTCCGCAGCAGGCCGGTACGGGCGGCCTGTCGCAGATCGTCGAGGCTGTAGCCGTCAAGCTCCAGCGCGTTCAGCAATTCGTTCTCGGCGGCGAAATCGCGGCCATACATGGCCGAGAAAATCTTGATCCCCGCCTCGTGCAACTCGGCGGGCTTGCCCACCAGCCGGCCCAGAACAGCCGTGAGCTGCAGGCCGTAGGGCACGTCTTCGGTGACATAGCGGCTGTCGGCCGTCGCCGGCCCGGTGCCGCCATTGCCCTGCGCGTGCATCTGCTGGTTCATCTCCGAGATGGTCGAGATCGGCACGTGGAAGCTCTGGCTGAAATGCTCGAAGATGGTCTTGGTCTGCAGCCCCAGCGCATCCACGATCTCGAGCCGCTCGGCATCCAGCGCCTCGAGCAGCGCGCCCACCTTGGGCGTGACGTTCTGGCCCTGGCTCCAGGTCTCGCCGCGCTCCATCCGGGTGATGTTGCCAAGCGCGATGCCCAGGTGGTTCTGCGGGTTGAGGTTCGATAGCGAGATCGCGAGCAGCCCGTCGCGCGGCACGAAGACATCGCCGAAAAGCTTGGTGCAGACCGCCCGCGCGCAATCCGAGCGGGTCTCGGGCACGGTGCAGAGATCGACCTTCTTGCGCACGGTGTTGACCTTGACGCTGGCCCCCTCGCCGCGCCGCCCGGTCACCACGGTGGTGCCCCAGGCGGTGATTGCCGCATCAACGCCGCGCTCGGCGAGTTTCTGCATCAGGTAGACCGCGCCCAGCGAGGCGTGGCTGCTGATGATCACGTGCTGGCCGTCGCGGATATGCGGCGCCAGCGCGTCGAACACCGCCTTGTGGCCATAGCCCGGCAGCGCGATCAGGATGGCGTCGTTCTGCTCGGCCAGTTCCTGCGCCGATCCGGCGACGCGCGGGGCAAACACCGTCTCGATGGCGCCGGTGGCCTCGAGCGGGCCGTCCTCGAGCGCCTTGGTGGACGCCCCGGAGGGCGACCACAGCATCGGCGCGTGGCCGTTCTCGTGCAGCAGGGCAGCAGAGCCAAAGGCAATGGAGCCCGCGCCGGCGATCCCGACCTTGCAGCTCATGCCGGCACCTCCTCGCGCACCGGATCGCCCAGCACGTGCATCAGCCGGTTGGCCCAGCCGAAGAGCGCGGTCGACAGGATCAGGTCGAGGATCTCCTCGTCGTTCAGGCCGGCCTCGCGCAGCGTCGACATATCGGCCTCGCTGGCCGCAACGGGGCTTTCCGAGAGCTTGCGCGCAAAGTCGAAAATCGCTCGATTGCGTGGACTTAGATCCGCCTTCTCACCTTTTGCGAAAAGCTCGTCGGTGACCGTGGTGTCTTTCTCAAGCTTGGCGTGACGGTCGGCATGGACGGCGGCGCAATAGATGCAGCGGTTGACCATGCTGGCGCCGATCGCCCCCAGCTCGCGCTCGGCGCGCGACATGCCGCCCGGGTCGTACATGATCGCGTTGAACAGCGGCGAGCGCACCTTGAGGCTCTCCACGTCATGCGCCAGCGTCAGCACATAGGCCGAGACCTTGGTGTTCGACGGCGTCACCGAGAGCGCGTCGAGCTGCTCCTCGGTGGCCTCCTGCAGGTCGACCGGCGTCACGCGCGGCTGCCATTGCGGGACGGTGCGGGTGAACTTGTGAACGATGCGGCTCATGCGGCGGCCCCTTTCATCAGGCGCAGCCCGGCGACCACGCGCAGCTGGTAGGCCACGAAGGCCACCAGCTCGCAGAGCCGCACGATATCGGCGTCGTGGACGCCCGCGGCCTGCAGCTTCGAGATGTCTTCGGCGAGGATATCACGGGTGTGGTTCGCCGCCTTGTCGGCAAAGGCCACCACATGCGCCAGCCCCTCGGCCTCGCCATCCTGAGAGGGATCGGCCAGCCCGGCCATGTCGCCGGCGCCCGTGAGGTAGCGGTCGGCGAGATCGTTCTCGCCCGCCTCGTTGGCGATCCGCGCCGCCAGCGCCGCGCGCAGCGCGTGCGGGAAGGCGCCCGGCTGCTTCGGCGTCAGCACCGCGTCCTCGGCGGCCTGCGTGGCCTCGATGATGTTGGCGCGGGTCTCTGCCGCGGCGCCCGGGGCGCTGCCCGCGGTGATGCCCGCGGCGCTCAGTGTCGTGGTGTCAAAGATGGTCATGCCACCTGCCCTTCCTTTGCCGGTGTCAGTTCGCTCGGCTGCCATTCGCTGCCGTCGAGCTCAGGCGTTTCATAGTCCAGCATCGCCTGCCAGTGGGTTTCCAGATCCTCGGCATAGAGCGTGGCCGCCATGGCCTTGGCCAGCCAGGCCGCGCCTTCCGAGACGCCGGGGATGTCGCCGCTCACCTTGCCGAGGCTGGCCGAGGCACCGTAGTTGAAGCAGTAGACCTTGCTGAGCCACGGCACCTCGCCCGGCACCTTCTCGCGGAAGGTGAAATCGGGATTGAGATAGGGGAAGCGCCCGAGATCGGCCTGCTCCTCGCCCTCGGGCGGGGTGTAGACGTCTTCCCAGAGCAGGATCTTGCCCGCCACCTCGCCAAACTCGGTGCGCGCCATCGGATCGATGGTGAAGCCGGTGCCGAGGATGACGAAATCGGCCACGTAAGAGGTGCCGTCGGCAAACATCACCTCGACCTCGTCGCCGCGCTCCTCGATGCGGGTGGTGGCCTTGCCGAAGTGGAAATAGGCGTTGGGGTGGCGGCTCACCCGCAGGGTCGAGCCGTGCGGCGGCGGCGTCTGGGTGGTGAAGCTGTACTGCATGAAGCGCCAGCGCCACTCGTCGGGCAGTTCGGAGAAGCCGGCGGTGAAGCCGTAGCTGCCAATGCCCATCATCTTGTTGATCGTCGGCATCTCCTTGCGCCGGATCAGGTGGCGGACCTCGCCCGCGCCATGCTCGAGCGCCTCGGCGGCGTTGTCGACCGCCGACGCGCCGACGCCGATCACCGCCACGCGCTTGCCCTTGAGGGCGTCGAAATCGATCTCGTCGGCGCTGTGCGCCCAGAACCGGCGCGGCAGGTCCTTGATGAAGCCCGGGATGTTGGGCCCGCCGGTGCCGTCACGGCCCGTGGCAAAGACCAGCTTGCGGGTCAGGATCGTGCCCTCGGCCGCGCCCGATACCGTGAGCCGCAGCAGATCGCCCTCGGGCTCGACCTTGTCGACCGAGACGCCGTTCTCGACCGGCACGTTCAGCGCCTTGCGATACCAGCGCAGGTACTCCATCCACATCGGCCGCGGGATCTTGTCCATCTTCTCCCAGGCCTCGCGGCCGTGCTGGGCGCGGTACCACGCCTGGAAGGTCAGCGCGCCGTGGCCGAAGGCCGGGCCGGTCAGCGTCTTGGGCGAGCGCAGCGTCTCCATGCGGGCATAGTTGAGCCACGGCCCCTCGAGCCCCGCCGGGTTGCGGTCGAGCACGCGGATGTTCTGCACGCCGCCGGTGGTCAGGCCAAGCCAGGCCACCATGCCGCACATGCCGCCGCCGATGATCACGACATCGCTCACGCCTTCCTGCGCCGGCACCCAGTCCTTGCCCGGATAGCACAGAAATTCGAGATCCTCGCGGAGACGGGCTTCCAGCACATCCAGGCCCTGAGCGTCGATCGGAGAGCGGTCATTCGTTTGCATACGAATCATCCTAGTAGAAAAAGGTGTTTCGGTTCAGCATCAATTCGGCGTTTCGGCCCAATTCGGATGCAGATCGTCGATGTGGTAGGCGTGGGCATGCGCGTGGGCGTGCCCGTGGCCCGGGTGAGAGCGCAGATGCGGGTGATCCGCGGGAAGCTCCGGATGGCTGTGGGTCCGCTCGAGCGGGTCATGCGCCGGCCAGACGCGGGTCGCGACGAGCGCCACCACGGCCCCCAGCAGCGCCAGCACGAGCAGCGCATGCTCGAGCCCGGCGGCGCTGGCGAGCCAGCCCGCCAGCGGATAGGCGATGAGCCAGCCGGCATGGCTGAGCGAGAACTGCGCGGCAAAGACCGCGGCGCGGTCTTCGCGGGCGGCGGAGCGCGTGATCACCAGCCCGCCGGGCGTCAGCACCAGCGACGAGGCCAGCCCGAAGCCCGCCCAGATCACCAAGAGCAGCGCCAGCGGCGGCTGCGGCAGCAGCGCCAGCGGCGGCTGCGGCAGCAGCGCGAAGCCCCCGGCGAGCGCCGCGAAGACCAGAACGCCCGCCAGCATGGCGCTGCGCTCCTCGATGCGGCGCAGCAGGCGCGGCACGGTGATCGCGCCAAGCGCCGCCCCGAGCCCGTAGCCCGCCATCAGCACCGGGTAGAGCCCGTCGGCATCGCCAAGCCGCGCGCCGGCATAGACCACCGTGTTGACCAGCACCCAAGCCATCACCAGCGACAGCGCGAGGTTGAGCAGGAACAGCCCCCGCAGCCGCGGCGTGCGGGCATAGATCTTCATGCCCCGGAAGGCGCGCTGCAGGAACGGCCCCTTGCGGGTGACGTGTCCGCGCTCGGGAAAGACGGTGGCGAGCAGGAAGCCCACCGAGCCCACGAAGGCCAGCGCGGCGCAGAGAAACAGCGCCTCGGGGGCGACGATCTTCAGCACCACGGCGGCGATCACCGGGCTCAGCACCGATTCCAGCGTATAGGCGATGCGCGACCAGGCCAGCGCCTTGGTATAGCTCTCTTCCTCGGGCAGCACGTCGGGGATCACCGACTGGAACAGCGGCGTGAAGCCCGAGGCCAGCACGAAGAAGACAAAGGCCAGCGCCGCGATCTCCCAGGTCTGGGTGACGAAGAACATCGGCAAAAGCAGCAGCATGCGGCCGAAATCCAGCAACACCATCGCCCGCTTGCGCGGCAGATGTGCCAGCACGCTCTCGGCGAAGGGCGCGAGCCCGACATAGGCCACCATCTTCAGCGCCAGCAGCAGCCCGAGGATCTTGCCGCCCGCCTCGGCGCCGCCGATGCGGTAGGCCGCCAGCGACAGCGCCACGGTCAGCAGCCCCACCGCCAGCAGCGAACAGACCTGCGCCGCGAACAGCGTGCGGAAGGATCGGTTGGCAAGGGGGCTGGTCACGAGGCGAGGCTCTCCGGTGTTTCGAGAACGGGGGCAAAGCGGGCGGTTGTTTCGTCCGCACGATATTGTGGCAGGTATTCTGACGCTTTCCGCGCCAGAATGTCCACCGCCTCCACGATCATAGCAGCTTTGTCATCGCTCATCAGCGCCGAGAAATTGAGCCGCACCCAGCCGGGCTTGGCCAGTTCCTCGCCGCGGTCGATGGCGGCGAACATGGCCTCCGATTCGGCCTCCGAGAGCCCCAGAAGCCGGTGCGCGTAGGAGCCGGCGCAGGCGCAGCCGCCGCGGGCCTGGATGCCGTAGACGTCGCTCAGGAGGCGGGTGAAGAACTGGTGATGCACCAGCCCGCCCTGCCCGTCGCGGATGCGGAAGGAGAAGATCGGCAGCGCCGCCGGGCCGTCGAGACCCAGAAGCTCGATCCGCGGGTTCTTGCGCCAGACCGCCTCGGCCCGCGCCCGCAGCCAGGCCTGGCGCTGGTCGAGCCAGTCCTGCCCGAGCGCCTCCTTGACCATCAGCGCCAGCGCCGCGCGGATGTCGCCCACCACGTTGGGGGTGCCGCCCTCTTCGCGGCTCGAGAGCTTGCCGGAATAGCGGTGCCCCCAAGGCGAGACGAAACTCACGGTGCCACCGCCGGGCAGCGTCGGCGTCGCGCGCCGGGCCACCGCATCGCGCAGCACAAGGACGCCCGAGCCGCCCGGGCCGCCGGGAAACTTGTGGGTCGAGAACACGATGGCGTCCTTCTCGGCATCGCTCCCGGCCTCCATGTCCATGCGGACATACGGCCCCCCGGCGCCGAAATCCCAGAACGCAAGCGCGCCATGCGCCTTGAGCGTGCGAGTGACCGCGTCGGTGTCGGTGAGGATGCCAGTGACATTGGAGACCGCCGAAAAGCTGCCGACGATCAGCTCGGCGCCATGCGCCTCCAGCAGCGCGGCGGTGAGCGCGCCCATGTCGGGGCCACCCTGCGGCGCTTCCGGGATCTCGATCACCTCGGCGCCGCTCTCGCGCCACGGCAGCAGGTTGGAATGGTGCTCATACGGCCCGATCAGCACCACGGCGCGACCGCCGCTGGCCCGCAGGCCGGGAATGTCGAGCAAGCCCACCAGCCGGTTGATCCCGGCGGTGCTGCCGGAGCCGGTGAACACCACGCTCATATCCTCGCCCGCGCCGGTGATGCGGGCGATCTCGGCCCGCGCGGCCTCGCGCAGCTTGGTGATGAAGGCGCCGCAGAACGAGGCCTGCGTGTGGCTGTTGGCGTAATAGGGCAGAACCCGGTCGCGGATGAAATCCTCGACCTGCGCCAGCGCCCGCCCGGAGGCGACATAATCTGCGTAGATCAAGGGCTTGGGACCATAGGGGCCATCGATTTCGACGCCATCTCCGATCAGGCCACCGCGCAGCCAGCTGGCCAGGTCCGGGCGTTTGAGCGAGCGGGCGAAATCGTCGAGGGGGGACATGAAGGATCCGTATCGTTTCGTGAGGCGTTGATGCAAAGCATGTCACGCAGAACGGAAAATTCTTCACATATTTTCACCTTTCAAACGCTGATATTCTATCATATGAACGAATAATGGACCTGAAACTCGATCATCTCGACTATCGCATCCTTGAAGAGCTGCAACGCGACGCCTCGCAGTCGCAGCGCGCGCTCAGCGAACGAGTCGGCCTGTCGCAGAATGCCTGCTGGCGGCGGCTCAAGGCGCTCGACGCGGCGGGCGTGATCCGCAACCACACGGTGGTGCTCGACCGCAACCAGCTCGGTGCGGGGCTGGTGGTCTTCGTGATGATCAAGACGCGGCACCACTCGGCAAGCTGGCTCAAGCGCTTCCGCAAACATGTCTCCTCGATCCCTGACGTGATCGACTTCTTCCGCATCGGCGGCGAGTACGATTACCTGCTCAAGATCATCACCCGCGACATGGCGAGCTATGACGAGGTCTATAAACGTCTGATCGAAGAGGTCGAGCTCGAGACGGTGACCTCCTATTTCGCCATGGAGGCGATCGAGGAGCAGCGCCCGATCCCGATGTGACCGGGCGGCCAAGCGGGCTTTCTCCCCTCAAACAGGCTGTCAGGACGCGCAAATGCGCTGCACTACCCCGGTTGCAGCACAAGTCTCATGCGCGCAACCCACTGACAATGCTCACCCTTTCCGGGTAATGTTAAAAACTTTCACATCACCCCTTGATAGCGCCGGTCACAATCCCGATCTGATGTAATGTGAAAGACATTCACATTCCGCAACGAGAGACAAAGGACACCGCAAATGAACGCCGCAGCGCAGTACGAAGCCCGCCCCGCGAACCCCGGGTGGCTGAAACGCGCCGAGGCCTGGCTCGACGAGCGCGGCAGACCCGCCTGGATCGTGGCCATGGTACTTGGCTTCATCTTCTTCTGGCCCATCGGCCTCGCCCTTCTTGCCTACATGATCTGGAGCAAACGCATGTTCGGAAAATCCTGCCGCCACCGCAGCAACAGCAGCGCCAACGCCTACCGCCACGGCTTCAACGCCATGCGGCCCTCGGGCAACGCCGCCTTCGATGCCTACAAGATGGACACGCTGCGCCGGCTCGAGGACGAGCAGAAGAGCTTCGAGGAGTTCCTGCAGCGCCTGCGCGAGGCCCGCGACAAGGCCGAGTTCGACCAGTTCATGGACGAGCGCGCCCGCACCGCCCGCGAGGTGGAAGACGAAAGCCGCAAAGAGGACGCCTAAGCGCCCCTGCCATGGCCCCGATGCGGGGCCATGGTCTATCATTCTTAAAACGCCGTGCCCCGGGATGGGGCTTGGTCTGACATGATCCCAGAGAGACAGTTCCAGAGACCCGATCCGTGACCCAGATGTATACCGACGCCCCCTATTCCCAGCTGCCCGACCCGGTGCGCCAGAGCGCGTTCTACGACAGTGTCGCGATCAAACGCGGCCTGGCCTGGGTCATCGACACGATCATCGTCGCCTTCTTCGTGCTGCTGGCGCTGGTCTTCACCGCCTTCCTCGGCGCCTTCGTGTTCTTCGCGCTCTGGATGGTGGTGAGCTTCGCCTACCGCGTGCTGACCATCGCCGGCGGCTCGGCCACCTGGGGCATGCGCCTCATGGCGATCGAGTTCCGCGACTGGCGTGGCCAGCGGCTCGACTTCATGCAGGCGCTGCTGCACACGCTGGGCTACACCGTCTCGGTCTCGGTGGCGCCGCTGCAGCTGATCTCGGTCGTGTGCATGTTCGCCACCGAACGGGGCCAGGGCCTGACCGACATGGTGCTGGGGACCGTCGCGCTGAACAAGCGCGCGTAAGGACAGCGCTCAACAAGCGCGCATCGTCCTCCGCCCACCACGTCCCACGATCACAACGCCCGGCGGTCTCTGCCGGGCGTCTTGCGTTCGGGCACCTCAGAGCGGCCCCGCGGCCGGAGGAACCTCCCGCCCGATCATCGCGTTAGCGCTCCGGGGCCGCCGCGATCAAGGCTCCGCGACCCACCGATATCGGGGGCTTGGCGGGTCGTCATTTCATTGATACGTTTTTTCGGTGCCCCGCTGACAGGACCTTCATGCGCCACTCCCTGCCTCTCGCGCCGCAATTCTATGTGACGGCTCCGCAGCCCTGCCCGTATCTCCCGGGCCGGATGGAGCGGAAGCTGTTCACCGCGCTGCAGGGCGACACCGCCGAGAAGCTCAATGACAGCCTGTCGAAGCAGGGCTTCCGCCGCTCGCAGAACGTGCTCTATCGGCCGTCCTGCTCGGACTGCTCGGCCTGTCTCTCGGCGCGGATCGACGTGCGCCGCTTCACCCCGTCGAAAAGCCAGCGCCGGGCGCTCAAGCGCAACGCCAACCTCGCGCGGCGCGCCTCGAGCCCCTGGGCCACCGAGGAGCAGTTCTCGCTGTTCCGCCGCTATCTCGACACCCGCCACGCCGATGGCGGCATGGCCGACATGGATATCTTCGAATTCGCCGCGATGATCGAGGAAACGCCGATCCGCTCGCGCGTGGTGGAATACAGCGACATCGCCAGCGGAGATCTGAAGGCGGTGTGCCTGACGGATGTGCTCGATGACGGGGTGTCGATGGTCTATTCGTTCTACGAGCCCGAGCTGGCGCGTCAGAGCCTCGGGACGTGGATGATCCTCGACCATGTCGAGATCGCCCGCGAAGCCGGCCTGCCGTATGTCTACCTCGGCTACTGGGTGCCCGGCAGCCCCAAGATGGGCTACAAGGCGCAGTTCAGTGCGCTCGAAGTCTATCGCCGCGGCCGCTGGGAGCCGATGCTCGACACAAGCGATTACGACGAAGAGCGCCACCCGCTCTCGACCGATCCGATCGCCGAGCAGGTCGCCAATATCTCGCTCCCCGACAGCCGCAGCTGAGCCCCCCCTGCAATGAAAAACGGCGCCGGGCTGTTTGCCGCGGCGCCGCTTTTGTCTCTGGACGCGTGGCTTAGCGCAGGCTCTGGGTGATCTGCCCGGAGAGCTGCGTGATCGCGGCGCCGGTGGCCTGCGCGATGGCCTGCGGGCCCTCGCCCACCATCGGCACCGAGATGTCAAAGCTCTGGATGCGCTCGCGGATCACCTTGTCATAGGACGAGAGCGCGTATTGCCCGGTGAGGCGCAGCGTGCCGTCGTTGCGCGCCACGAGGCGCGAGACCGTCACCAGAACCGCCGCCTGCGCGTCATCGGCCAGCGGCCACGGCTCGGGGGCCACGGTGGCCGAGGAGGCCGCGCCGATCTGCTCGGCGATGGCCAGCGTCACCGCGCGGATCGGATCGTCGGCCCAGAGCGCGTTGTCGACCTGGCTGAGCGCGCCGTCCTCGCCCTCGAGCAGGATCTCGGAGGCCGCCGCATAGGCCGGCAGCGAGACCTGCCGCACCTCCAGCGTCGCCACCCGCAGCCGGGCACTGCCCGCCTGTGCCGGCGTGTCGATGAGGTATTGCGGCTCGGCACCGGAACAGGCGGCGAGCATCAGGGCGAGGGGCAGAATGCGCAGATACATGTGCTTATCGTCCAAACAGGAGGGAATTGGGATTGCGCTCGATGGAGCGCGCGAGCTTGTTGAGCGCCTCGGCGGCGGACTGGACTTCGCGCAGCGCCGAAAGCGTCTCGCGGTTGAAGCGCGAGTTCTCGCCGTAGCCCTGAAGCGCCAGCTCGGCCTCGCCGACCATGCTCTGGATGCGGGCCGAGAGGCTCGGCAGGCTTTCCGCCGCCTCCTCGATGGCCGCCGCGGCGTCGCGGGCCGAGGCCAGCGTGGCGTTGGTGTTCTCGATCACCCCGCCCGCGCGCAGTTCCTCGAGCGCCGAGCGCGCCTCGTCGAGCATCCGCGTCAACGCGCCGGGCAGCGCCCGGGTCTGGTCGCTGTCGATCAGCTTGTCGGCGCTCTCGACGAGGCTGGTGGCCTGCTCGACGAAGGCGTCGAGCGGCAGGTCGTTGGCCGTCTCCACGAGGTTGCGCAGATCCTCGACCAGCGCCGGCACCTCGGCGGTCGCCCCGGAGAGATCCTGCGCCACGCCGGTCACCGTATCGGCGGCGGCAGAGGCGCTTTCCAGCGTGGTCATCAGGCGGCCGATCGCGTCGGCGGTGCGCAGGTCCTCGGCCACGCCGCGCAGCTCGGCGATGGTGGCGTTGAGCTCTCCCGGCAGCGCCTGCGTGGCGTCGCTTGCGATCAGGCGGTCGGCACTGTCGGCGAGCGCCGTGGCGCGGTCGACGAAGGCCTCGAGCTGCAACTCGTTGGCCTTGGCCACCAGCGTGCGCAGGTCCGCGATCAGCGCCGGCACGTCCTCGGTGGCGGCGGTCAGCTCGGTGGCCACGCTGCTCACGCTGTCAGTGGCGGCGGTCGCGCCGTCGAGCGCCGCGGCGAGCTTCTCGGCGGTGCCCGCCTCGCGCAGGTCCTCGACGATCTCGCGCAGGGCGGTGACGGTGGCGTTAAGCTCGCCCGGAAGCGCCTGCGTCTCCTCACTGCCGATCAGGCCACGGGCCTCGTCGAGCAGCCCGCTGACGGAACTCGGCACGGCGCGCAGGTCCGGATCGCCGGCAAGGTTCTCGACCGAGCGCAGGGTGGCAATGGCCTGCTCCATCAGCTCCTCGACCGGCAGGTCGTCGATGCGCTGGAACAGCCCTTCGGCGGTCGCGGCCACGTCGGGCACGTTCGATTCCACCGACGGCAGCACCGGCGCCTCGGTGTCGAAGATGCCAAGCGCGGCGGGCTCGGCGTCTTCGATGGTGACAAGCTCGACCATCAGCGATTGGCCGAACAGCCCCTGCGAGGCCAGCCGCGCCCGCAGCCCGCCCTGCACCGCCTCGGAGAGGAAGGTGATGATCTCGGCCTCGGCGGCGGTGTCATCCTCGAGCCCGAGCGCCCGCGGGTCGATGGAGATCGAGGCGCGCAGCTTGACCTTCTGCTCGCCACTCACATCGTCGATGAAGGCGCCAAGCGCGTTGACCGCGCCGATCTTGAGCCCGCGATAGGTGACCGGCGAGCCCGCCTCGAGCCCGCGTACGGACTCGTCGAACTCGACCACGAGGTCCACGGCGTTGTCGATGCTCTGGCTGAACACGCTGTCGCGCGCCGCCGTCTCGTCCTCGAACAGGTCGAAGACATAGCGCGAGGGCACCGGGTTGCCGCCCGACACCACCGTGTCGAAGGCGATGCCGCCTCGGATCAGCGCCGCGACCGAGCCGACCGAAAGGTTGAGGCCCTGCGGGCCGAAATTCACGTTGAAGCCGGAGGTGTCCCAGAACCGGGTCGAGGTGGTGATCCGGCGATCGTGCGGAGCCTCGATGAAGGCGTCGACGATCACGCCACTGCCGCTGTCGAGCAGGCGCGGCGTCTCGATGCGCCCGACCTCGATGCCCTGATGGAAGATCGGGGAGCCGGCGCTCAGCATCGCGCCGTCGGGGGCGCGCAGCACGATGCGGGTGCCTTTCATGCCCGGTTTCACCAGCGGCGCCGCGTCCAGCCCCTCGAATTTCGTGGCCTCGGCGCCGTCCTGCGGTTCGAAGGCGGCCTCGATATAGACGCCCGACAGAACGGTCGAGAGGCCCGAGATGCCCGAGGCGCTGACCTCGGGGCGGACCACCCAGAACTCGGCATCGGAGGGCAGCGAGTCGGCGACGATATTGTCGATGCGCGCACCGATCAGCACCGAGGAGAGGTCATGCGCGAAGGTCACGTCCTCGACCAGGCCGATGTTCACGTCGCGATAGCGCAGCACCGTCTCGCCCGGGACGATGCCGGCGGCGTTCTCGAAGGTGATCTCGATGCGAGCGCCGCGCTCGGCCCAGCTTTGCCAGGCGATCAGCAGGGTGATGGCCAGCGCGGCGATCGGGATCAGCCAGGTTAGCGACAGGTTGCGCCAGATCGACCGCTTGGGGCCCTCGATCTCCATCTCGGCGGGTCGCGGGTCACTCATTCTCGTTCACTCCAACGTCTGCATCCCAGATCAGCCGCGAGTCGAAGCTCAGGGCCGAAATCATTGTAAAGGCGACGGAAAGCGCAAAGCTCACCGCTGCGATCCCCGGGTTGATCGCGGCCGCGAAATCGAGTTGAACCAGCGAGGACAGGATCGCAACCACGAACACGTCGATCATCGACCAGCGCCCGATGAACTCCACCGCCTCGTAAAGCAGATGCCGCCTGTGGGCCGACATCTGGACCCGCCGCTGCACGCTGAGCGCGAGGAAGGCGATGGCGATGAATTTCGACACCGGAATAACGATCGAGGCGATGAAGACGATCGCCGCAACGCCGTAGCTGCCGTGATGCATGAGGTCCACGACGCCGCCGAAGATCGTGCTGTCGGTGGTCTTGCCAAGCAGCGTGGTGCGCAGCATCGGGTAGAGATTGGCGGGCACGTAGACCACCAGCCCGGCAAACAGCCACGCCCAGACCCGTTGCAGGCTCTCGGTGTCGCGGCTTGCCAGCCGCGTGCCGCAGCGCGTGCAGCGTGCCACGCCCGGGCGATGGACCCGCCCGCATTCGGTGCAGCCCACCAGCCCCGCCTGCTTGGCGGTCAGGATGCGCGGCGCCGTTCCAGCGTCTTCCATACCGTCAGCCTGCTCATGAAATTGTCTTTCAGCACGGTCACGATGACCAGCGCCACGAAGGCCCAGAACGCCGGGCCGAGGAAGATATGCGCCAGCCCGGCCACCTTCACCAGCGCCACCGCCACGCCGACGATGAACACCTCGGCCATGGCCCAGGGGCGCAGGTGATCGGCGAGGCGGAAGGCGAACTCCGCGTGGCGCGCGGGCTTGTGGCCGAAGGCCATGGGCCCCAGCACATAGATCAGCGCGAGGAAGCGGATCACCGGCAGGATCACGATCAGCGCCGCCATGGCGAAGGTCAGCGGCGCGGTGAGCCCGCTCGAGAAGGCCTGCACCGTATCCAGAAGCGAGGCGCGCTGGATGCGGCCGGCGGCCTCGAGCTCGAGGAAGGGAAAGAAGATCGCCGCCACCATCAGGATCAGCGCCGCCAGCGCCAGCATGATGATCCGGGTCATCGCGGTGCGCCGCGGCGCCTCGAGCACCGCGTGGCAGCGCAGGCAACGCGCCGTCTCGCCGGTCGCGACATCGCGATCGGTGTAAAGGGCATCGCAGGAAGGACAGGCGATCAGCTTGGAGGGGTCAAGCGCATCGGCCGGGGATTCGACGGACATAGGCCCAATCTAGAGCGGAGGCTGGCTCTCGGAAAGTGGCGCTCGTTCAGCAGGCCAGGAAGATGCATAGTTGTGACAGGTTTGGCGGGCTTCGCGGCAAGAGGGAGAGCGCCCCGGGCAGCGCTACTCCGCCGCCTCGGTCGCGGCTTCAGCGTCGGCCTCGATCTGGGCGGCCTTCTTCTCGACCTCCTCGACGATGTGATCGATCATCTGGTCGTTGCTCATCTTGTGGCTCGCCTTGCCGGCAAGATAGACCATGCCGCTGCCGGCGCCGCCGCCGGTGAAACCGACATCGGTCATCAGCGCCTCGCCGGGGCCGTTCACCACGCAGCCGATGATCG
>NZ_JBYNAH010000093.1:0-214 GCF_059781815.1 Salipiger sp.
CCTCAGAAGGGGACGGATGTTCCGCCGCCGACGCTGGGCAATGACAAGACGCCGCCGCTGACACCGGACCCGCAGCTGACGCCGCCTCAGAAGGGGACGGATGTTCCGCCGCCGACGCTGGGCAATGACAAGACGCCGCAACTGACGCCGAAGTCAGTAGCGCAGATCACCGGCACGGCGGTGGGGACGGTGACGGAAGACACCCATCTCACGA
>NZ_JBYNAH010000093.1:314-866 GCF_059781815.1 Salipiger sp.
CGGCGGTTCAGGCGCTGACCTCGGGTGGCGGGCAGCTCACCGATACGGTGACGGTCTCGACGCTGGACGGGACGACGCAGCAGATCACGGTGACGATCAACGGCACCGATGACGGGGCGCAGATCACCGGCACGGCGGTGGGGACGGTGACGGAAGACACCCATCTCACGACCTCCGGCAAGCTCGATGTCACCGATCCGGATGCGGGCGAGGCGGCGTTTGTTCCGATGCCGTCTGCGACCGGGGTGCACGGCACCTTCACGGTCGATGCGGACGGGACCTGGAGCTACCAGCTCGACAATTCCCAGCCGGCGGTTCAGGCGCTGACCTCGGGTGGCGGGCAGCTCACCGATACGGTGACGGTGACGAGCGTCGATGGGACCAGCCATGTGCTCACGGTGACCATCTCCGGCACCAATGATGCGCCGGGGCTGACGGCGACGACGGCGTCTGCGACGGAGGACGGCGCGCAAGTGACCGGCAGCTTGCCGGGCACGGACGTGGATACGGGCGACAGTCTGAGCTACGCGGTGACGGGCGCGACGCCGGCGG
>NZ_JBYNAH010000093.1:966-18065 GCF_059781815.1 Salipiger sp.
CGATGGGACCAGCCATGTGCTCACGGTGACCATCTCCGGCACCAACGACGCGCCGGGGCTGACGGCGACGACGGCCTCTGCGACGGAGGACGGCGCGCAAGTGACCGGCAGCTTGCCGGGCACAGACGTGGATACGGGCGACAGTCTGAGCTACGCGGTGACGGGCGCGACGCCGGCGGGCTTCACGCTGGATCCGGACGGCAGCTGGAGCTTCGATCCTTCGAACGCGGCCTATCAGTCGCTTGCGGAGGGCCAGGGGCTTCCGGTGCAGATCGCGGTGAGCGTGACCGACAGCACCGGAGCGTCGACGGCGTCGACGCTGACGATCACGGTGACGGGCACGGACGACCAGCCGGTGGTGGCCGGCGCCGTGACGCTGCCGGGCGGACCCGAGGACCAGACGCAGGTGATCACGGCGGCACAGCTTCTTGGCCAGACGACGGATGTGGACGCGGGCGATGTGCTGTCGGTGTCGGGCCTCCCGGTGGCGGATCACGGCACGTTCTCGCAGAACGCCGGCGGCAGCTTCACCTATCATCCCGAGCCGAACTACAACGGCCCGGTGGCGATCAGCTACGCGGTGACGGACGGCACGGGGCCGAGCGTTCCGGCGAGCGCGTCGATGGTGCTGAGCCCTGTGGGCGACCCTGCGGTGATCACCGGTGGCACCGGAACGGTGACGGAGGATGTGCATGTCACCGGTGGCAACCTGACGACCGGTGGGACGCTTGGGATCACGGATCCGGACGCTGGCGAGGCGGCGTTCACGCCGGTGACGGCGGGGGCTGGGAGCTATGGCAGCTTCAGCCTCGATGCTCACGGAGCCTGGACCTACACCGCCGACAACAGCCAGGCAGCGGTTCAGGCGCTCGGGCCGAACAGCGCGCCGCTGACCGACACGCTGACGGTGACCAGCGTCGATGGGACCAGCCATGTGCTCACGGTGACCATCTCCGGCACCAACGACGCGCCGATCGTCAGCCACGGAGATCTCGGCAGCACCAACCAGGATCAGCCGCGAAGCTTCACCGAGACCGAGCTGCTGCAGAGCGTGCAGGCCACCGAAATCGACACCGGGGATACGCTCAGCATCAAGTCGGTGAGCGTCGATCCGCAGTTTGGCACGTTCAGCCAGGGGCAGGGCGGCGCGTGGGAGTTCCACCCGGCCGCAGGAGTCACGCATGACAACATCCCCGTACAGATCGTGGTGCGTGACAGCAGCGGGGCGACCAGCACGGCGAGCGCCGATCTCGACGTCTCGCCTCTGCCGCAACCGACACAGGTGCAGGGCGTCGGCACGCAGCACCTGACGGGCAGCTTCTCCGGTTTCGCCGGTGGCTGGGGGATCGCGACGCCCGGCGGCGGCAGTGTCGTGACGTTGCAGGGGCAGTATGGCAGCCTGACGATCGATCCTCAGACCGGGCATTTCGATTACCACTACAACCCGGACTCGGCGGTCATCAAGCACGGCGGGGGCGGGGCGGTGCCCGGGCTGCATACCGATCCCTTCACCATCACGCGCCATGGCCAGATGGTCGGCGATGCCGAGGTCGTGGTGAAGATCGACGTGCAGAGCGTCCACGGCAATAGCGGCCACCATATTGACCACACGACGCTTCAAGGGATCACCCTCGTGCCGGTCGCGCCCTCACAGCCGGACGAACCTGACGACTCGACGGTCGAGAGCCTGACCATCAGCCCGATTGCCGACGACGCGGCTGGCCTGCCGGATCATCACGGGCTCGATGCCGCCGCACTGGGCGTGGCGCAGGATGCGGCCGCGCCTGCCGAGCCTGATCACCTTGCAGCGGAGCCGGACGAAGCAGGTGCAGCGCCGCATTCGTTGCTGGGGCTTGCGGACCACGACACAGGGCCGACACCGGAGCCAGAGCCGGACACAATGGCGCCTTACCTGCAAGCGGTCGGTGGCGGCGCCCCTCCGCCACAGGCCGATGTCGATCATGGCGCGTCTGCCTATCTCGACAGCCTCGGCGTCAGCCCGGCCGATCTGCCCGACCCCGGCCAGACCGGCGTGCCCGACGATCCGGCGCTGCTGCCCGATCCGGCGGGGCTCGACGCCGAGCACCATCCCGATCCCGAGGCGCATCACGACCTCCCCGTCGACGATCCGGTCGACGACCCAAGCCTGCCCGACCCCACGGACGACAATACCGGCTAATCTGCCGACCGGCGCGCATCCCTTGCGCCAAAATTTCAGGACGATTGTCCGACTATTGGAGCGAACGATATGGCGATTTCTCAACCTGTTTTCCTTGCTGCCGGCGTTCTTGCGGGAACCTTCCTTGCTGCCGGCATCGCCGCCGCCGATGAGGAGGCGGCCATCGACGGGTGCCGCACCCAGTTGCTGACCGTCGGCGGGCCCGATGCGCAGAACGGCATCGAGATCACCTCCTCCGAGTTCAGCGAAGCCGGGACAATGGTGCATATGCGCGACGCGGGCGGCACCAGCTGGGAGTGCATTGGTTACAGCGATGGCGCGGTCGGCGACCTTCGGGTGGTGTCCGCCGCCGATGACGGGGCGGGGGCAATGCCGGGCGCCGTCAGCACCGTGTCGGGCAGCGTCACCGTGCAGTTCCAACCGGGCACCAGTGGCGCGACCTATGACGGCACGCTCGCACCGGGCGACAGTGTGCAATACGTGCTCGGGGCACGGGCCGGCCAGGACCTGTCGGTCAACGTAATGCCGCAGGGGGCCGTGATCGACTATCAGATCTTCAATCCCGACAAGAGCTTTCTGCTCGACATGATCAGCAGCGACATGCCCTATCGCGGCGAGCTCTGGCAGTCGGGCAATCACGTGGTCGAGGTGATCAACCGCACGAACGCCCCGCAGGCGTTCTATGTCGAGTTCGCGATCGAATGACTTCGCGCCCTCGGCTCAGTGCCCGCGATGGGATTGGTGACACTCACCGTCGTGGTCCTCTTCGCGCTGGCCTCGGCCGTGGCGCTCGGGATCTATCTCACGGCACCTTCGGCTGGTTCGGTGCTGAGCCGGACCCGCTCTTGGAGCGGTTTTTTTGTCGCTGGGGCTGATGCAGAAATGATCTTTCATAACGCAAAAGGAGAAGCGATATGGGCAAAGCTATTTTAGCGATCCTCTGTCTCGTGGTCGGAATGGTCATTGGCGGGATCGGCGCGCTGACCTTCGGCGGCGGTGCCATGGCTGGTCTCGGCATTGCGACCGGGCTCTCCGCTGGCATCTGCTCGACGGTGCAGGCTGCGGTCGAAGAACAGCTGCTGACACCTGAGCAGGTCGACCAGGTTCTGACACGGGCCGCCGGCGACATGGCTGCGATGACTGGCGAAACCATTGAAGGCGAGATCGTCGGGAGCAGTGCCGGCTGCGCCGACGTTCTGGAGAGGCTGCGCGCCGCTGCCGGTTGACCTCTCGTGTCCCCGGAGATCCGGCTGGGCGTAGGGGGGAGATTGTCTGGTCGGCGCCGCCGGAGCTTCCTCGCCCTCTTCAGGGCAAGCCTCGGTCTGGCTGCACCGCGGCCAAGCTCGTCGCGCCAACACTGGTGCTCTGGTTTGATGGGGATACAAGCACGTCCGTCCACCTAAAGACGCTTTCAGCAGTGCCGAATGGTCCCGCCATTTGAAGGTGTCGAAAGAGCGAAAATGATCGTTTCTGACAGAGACCCTGCGATTGCGCGGTTCACGTAGCCGTTCACCACGAAGGGGTCCGGAAGCGGTTGCCATGAAAGAAGTCTGACGAGCGAAAAAGTCTGGTCTGCCCGCGCCGCCACTTATGCTGCGGTCAGACCTTCCATCCGCTTCATTCGCCTAGGACCGCGACCGGTCATCCGCTGCACGTGACAAAATGACGGCTCGGGCCGGGCGCGTCTGATTATTCGCGAGGCGCACTTCTCGCGAGGAGGTCGGTGCTGTCTTGGCGCTCGGCGTCGACAAGGGGGATCAGGGCCGCTTCTTCCGATTTATGGACCGAGCGCTCCTCTCTTGCGGCGGGAGGCTGCGATACCGGTGCCTTGCGCGGCGGTGCGGCGGCGGTGAGCGGCGACGGTCCCGCGCCCTCCAGGCGGATGCGATAGGTCGTGTCCGGGATCGCCACGCCGGCCTCTTCGATGGCAGTCTTGACGAGGCGGATGGCATCGCCTCGCGCGGTGGAAAAGCCGGTGGCGTTTTGGTCGATCCACCCGGTGGCGCGCAGGATCGCCCCGGACTCGGTAATGTTCTCGATCCAGACGAGCTCCTCGGGATCATCGAGCACGAAAGGTTGCGCTTTCAGGGCCGCTTGCGCCAATGCGCGCGTCGCCTCGAGATCCGCGTCGGGGTCGATGCCGATGTCGAACATGAACCGCCGGGCCGGGTTTTGGGTGTAATTCACGATCTTCCCTTTGAAGACCGTGGCGTTCGGAATACGGACGTGGTTCCCGTCGAGCGACAGCAGGATCGTCGCCCGCGAGGTCAGACGGATGACGCGGCCGACGTCGCCCTCGATCTCCACCAGATCGTTCGGGCGGAACGGCTGGCGGAGGCTGAGCATGATGGAGGCCACGAAGTTCTCGACCGTGTCGCGGACCGCGAAGCCGATGGCGAGGCCGATGATCCCGGCGGCGCCGAGAATGGTGCCCAGCAAGGCCGCCGCTCCGAGCAGGTCGAGCGCGACCACGATCCCCGCGATGCCGCAAGCGACGCGGAAGGCCTGCCGATAGATGGCGGCGATGAACGCATTGGGAGAGATCCTGTCCCAGAAACGCAGGTGTGCCACGAGGAAGCCTGCCACGAGGATCACCGAGAAGGCGGCGAACGCCAGAAGAAACAGCGGCAGGCGGGAGATCAGCTGCGCGATCCGTGCCCGGAAGCGTTCCACCGCGGGGTTGAGCTGCTGCGCGAGATCGTCCGAGGCCGCGAGAGCGTTGTTCACCGCGACGACGCCTTCGAGGCGCTCGGCTATGCTCTCGGCCTTCGCGCTGGTGGAGGGGTCTGCGACGTCGCCCGTAAGCGAGACGACCCCGGCATCGACGGTCACGGTGATGCCGTCGAATTCGAGCGCGCCAAGGATGTCTCGCAGACGCTTCGCGATGGCTGTGTCGTCGGGCACGTCCTCGACCGCCAGCGTGGGCGAGGCCTCGGCCTCGGTCATGCTGTCCTGTGCAAGAAGCTGGCACGGGGCGAGTAGGAGGCTGAGGCAGAGGAGGAGCTGTTTCATACACGCCTAAATAGCGTGGCGCGGGTGCGCCGCCAACTGAGCGCGCTGCGGCTCGCTCTTGGTCGGGGACCGCTGACGAACAATTAGGCGGCAATCGCGTCGTCCGTGCCGCGGCGTGGTCTTGAGGAAGCCCGGCTCTTGCGGGACGTCGGACCTCGTGAAGACCGGTGATTTTGCGCAAAGCACGAATGTCCTGATCGGTGACGCGGCAATGTGGCGTCGTATCAGGCGATGGATGGTCGATCTGGGCCGCTCCTTTTCGTGGGTCTTCGCGGCAGCTGCGAAGCGCTGCATCTGCTCGCTCGGAAAAAACGCTCGGAGCGGACTTGAGGCGATGCCGCAGGCTCAACCCGCTGCGCGGTGCCGCGCCTCTGCTATCCTCGGCCATCGGCAAGTGGGCGAGACCGTGGCCGGCATGGTGGATCGGGGAAACACGATGCCCGGCGCACATCTGCCAGAGATCCGCACCCGCCGCTCAGCTTGGAACAAAGGCCGCACCGTCGGCCAGAAACCTCTGCTCGAACCGACGCAGGTCAGGACAATCCGGGCCCGTCTCGAGATCGCGCAGAAGACCCGCGAGCCGGTTCCGCTCCAATCCCGCCATCACGCCAAGCTGCGCGGCTGCGACCGCGCGAGGCAAAGGGGCGCAGACGTGTATGCGGCAGGACTGACCAAGCACGGCGCCTCGAGCATCGAGAGCATGACCAGAGAACCGGTTCGCCGCGCGAAAGATGACAAATCCTATCATTTCGTGTATTTTCCCGCCACGCGGTTGGGGTGTTTCACGAGGACAGTGACATGACACCCTGGTAAATTCACGGAATTGAGCTCGCGAACTGCAACTGCCACACGGGGTGCCCGTGCCAGTTCATGTCGCTGCCAAGCAAGGGCTCTTGCGAGGCGGCGGTCGCCTTCATCATCGAGAAGGGGCATTATGGGGATGTCGACCTCTCGGGCACCAAGCTCGCGCAGGTCTACAAGTGGCCGGGTGCCGTGCATGAGGGCAATAGCACGATGCAGACCATCATCGACGACAGCGCCACGCCGGAACAGCGCGCCGCGCTGGAGAAGATCGCGACCGGCGAGGATACCGAGGAGATGGCCACCTTCTGGTGGGTGTTCTCGGCGATGAGTCCCAACAAGCTGGAAACGCTCTACAAGCCAATCGATGTGGCGCTGGATTTCGAGGCGCGCACCGGCTCGTCCAAGGTGACGGACGTGTTCGAGACCGTGTTCGAGCCGCTCACCAACCCGGTCACCGGCGCCGAGCATCGCGCGCGGATCAACCTTCCCCACGGGTTCGAATACCACGTGGCCGAAGTCGCGAAGGCCACCACCAAGACCCATGGCGAGATCCCGATCTCCGAGAACATCGGCACGCATGCCCATTTCTGCGAGCTGCATCTGAACAACAGCGGCCTTCTCGCCGCCTGATCCGGAAGCGGAGCGCAACATGTCGGACACCGATCTGATGGAGCGCGTGCTGCGGCGCGACCGGCTGCTGCTGGTCGCGTTGCTGGCGCTGCTTTTCCTGCTGGCCGCGCTCTACACCATCTTCGGTGTCGGGATGCGGATGACCGCGTTGCAGATGACCGCCATGCGCGGGATGCGGGACATGCCGGGCATGGGCACGCCGGGAGTGTGGAGCGCCGGCTATGCCGGGCTGGTCTTCCTGATGTGGTGGGTGATGATGGCGGCGATGATGCTGCCGAGCGTGGCGCCGACGGTGCTGCTGAACGCAGCCCTGCTGCGGCATGCCGGCAAGGGCGGTGCCGTGGCGGGGATCTCGGCGGCCTTCGTTGCGGGCTATCTGGCGGTGTGGGCCGGGTTCAGCGCCGCGGCTGCCGGCACGCAATGGCTTCTCGAGGCGCGGGGCGTGGTCTCGGCCGGGATGATGACCCTGACCGACACGCTCGCCGGGGGCATGGTGCTGGTCGCGGCGGGCGTGTTCCAGTTCACGCCACTCAAGGCCGCCTGCCTGTCGCAATGCCGCGCGCCGGTACGGTTCCTCACCGAGCGCCGCCGGCCCGGCGCGTCGGGCGCCTTCCGCATGGGGATCGAGCACGGCGCCTATTGCCTCGGCTGCTGCTGGTTCCTGATGGCCCTGCTCTTCGTCGGCGGGATCATGAACCTCTACTGGATTGTCGGCCTGGCCGCCTTCGTCGCAATCGAGAAGCTGGCGCCATGGGGCGACCGCTTCGCACGGATGGCCGGCGCGGGGCTGATCCTCTGGGGCGGCTGGGTGGTGCTTCTGGCGTTCTGAGAGGTCCAGCGTCAGGTGCTTTCGACCGGGAGAGAGAGCTTGCACGGATCGAGATGATGCACAGGTGCGTGCCGGTGTAGAGCCTGGTATCTGCTGGCCGCTCGAGCGCGATCGCCACGTTCTACATGCCGAAGGGGATACAGACACACGCCGATCCAGAGACGCCCAGGCCTCTCAAGTCTGAGCGCCGGGGCAGTCTTGGATCATCGCTTTTCAGGCAAACGGGATCGCGCCGGCTGTGGCGCGCGGAAAAGCTCGCGCCAATCTTGGTGCAGGACAGGCTGGCACGAAGGGGGCCAGAGCATTCACAAGGCCCCCCTGCCGCTGCGATCTTGTCGGGCGGTATCGGCGAATTATAACACCGCGCGCGCGATGCGGAGCATCTGCAAGAGCTCGTATTCCTCGTCGTTCAGCTGCACGAGTTCGCCGTTCAAAACGGCGTAGTTCTGATCGGCATCAAGCTGCGGCAGGCGGTAGAGGTTGATCAGCTCATCCTGCGTCAGCGCCGCTGTCGGCGCAATGCGTGTGCCGTCCATCAGATCCGTCGCCCGAGCCATCTGGTTCACCAGCAGCAGCGACCGGTAGTCGTCGTCTTCGAGCAGCACGGGAAGACCATCGATCAGCGCATAGCGCTGACCCTCCGGCGCGGGATCGAGATCGAAGAGCGTCGCGATCTGGTCCGACTGCAGCAGCAGAAGCTCGGGATCCGGATCGATCTCGCGGTCACGGCCCAGCCAGTCGTCGCGGCGCTCGACCCAGAGGGCGTCATAGCGCTCCCGATCGTAGGAGACCCATTCTTCATAGCTCACGCCGTCGCGCGCCAGACCGGGCGGCACGCAGGGCGGATCCTTCTTTGCAAGGCCCGGCGGGCAGTTGCTGTAGCGGATCAGCTCATCTTCGGGCGTATCGGAGAGCAGCAGCTGCGGCGTTGCGAGCGCGAGGCCGGTCGCGGCCAGAACCCGTGCCATGTCGCGGCCCGCGGGCGCCGGGGTCGAGACGACGCGTTTTACGACCTCGTTGCGCTCGGCCGCGGTGAAGCGGGGCCGATCGTTGGGACCGTTCCCCTTGCCAGACGATGCCTGCTTGGCTGCGTTGCCGTTCGCCTTGGGTGTCGGTCCGCGGGCCTGCTCGGGCTTGCCCTTGCCGTTGCCGGCGTGATCGTTGCCCTTGGCAGGCTTGCCGGCACCTTGGGCATTTCCCTTGCCCTGGTCGTTTCCATTGCTGGCGTGATCATTGCCGCGGCCCGGATTTCCCTTGCCGCCATTGCCCTGACCCTTCTTCAGCAGCTTCTTGTTGCCGCCTCCGTTGCCATTGCCCTTGCCGTTGTTGCCCTTGGCCAGCCAGATCTGCGCGGCACCCGCCGTGCCAAACTCCGTGACCCCGCCTTGCGCGTGGATCGGAGCGGCGGAGAGCGATGTCGATGCGAGAGCGAGCGCCAACGCGCCGCCGATACAAAACTTGTTCATGCGAGAAGCCTCCCGTTTGGTTAGGCAACGCAGCGGATAGGCGTGGTGTTCCCTGTCTTCGCGTTTCGCTGATCGCGATCCGGCAAGCCAGCAGGCCGTCCGGCGGACGCACGGTGCCCCATAAGCTCCTGCGAATGCTCGGCTGTGGAACCTGACACCGCGGCGAGCCTCATGCCGCGATAATTCACCCGGCGCGGTCGGGTTCCGATGGCGTGCAACCGTACCCAGGCTGATGACAAGCCAGGAAATCCAGCTTCGCAGCCGTATCCGGATCGGCAGCTCAGCTCGGGTCGATCACCGTGAACCGCACGACGAAGACGCCGCCCGGGACAACCCGGTCCAGCGAGTCTGGCACCCGCTCCGTGGTGAAGGTGATCCTGCCCTCATCCCCGGCGCGGACCTCGGGGGAAAGCGCGAGGTCGAACACCAGAAGGGACGTGGTCCCGTCGATGCGGTTCGGGGAATAGACCATCGTCCGGCCACGATAGGCGACGTTCTCGCTGGCCTCTTCGCGAAATTCCCACATGGCCGGGTTGCCGGGCAGCTGCACCTGCAGGGGGTAGCCCTTGCGGATCACCTGCACCCGCCCCTCCGCGTCGGGGCGGTTTTCGACATTGTGCTGCTGGGTGAAGATGTAGGGGCGCGGTGCGGCGCCATCCTCGGGCCAGGGCGGATACCGCGTCTCTGCAAAGGCGCCGGTGCCGAGGCTGGCGAGAAGGAGCGTGAGACAAAGCCGTATCATATGGTGCAGGGCCCCGATCCCGAAGGGGCTGGCGTATCCGGGATCGGCGGCGGGTTCGCCATGTCGGTCCCGGGCGGATAGATGAACAGGTTCGCCATCATGCCATTGTCCTCGTGGGGCAGGATGTGACAGTGGTACACGGTCTTGCCGGACACGTCGGGGCGGAAATAGATCCGGATCGTGAGCTCGCCCTTCGAGGGCAGTGCGATCACGTCCCACCATGTGTCATCGTGTGTCGGCTGACCGTTGATCGCCACCACCTGAAACGGGTTAACGTGGATGTGGAACGGGTGCTGGAAGACGTCCTCGTTGATCAGCGTCCACTCCTCGACCGTGCCGCCGAGAACCTTCTGATCGATACGGTTGAGTGAGAACACCTTGCCGTCGAGATAGAATTTCACCGGGACGAGGGCACCGTCTCCGGACACGCCCTGATCGCCGGCAGGATCGTTGCCCGAGATCTCGCCCTTGAAGCGGATCTGCCGCCGGTTGGCAATGGGCAGGTCCGGCATCTCGGGCGGCTCCACCAGCCGCGTCGGGATCGGGTCTTGTCGGGCCTGACCGGCGACCTCGACGGTGCCGATAATCCAGCCGGGGCGGGCGCCGCCGGGATGGCCCTGTTCGTAGATGTCCGCATGCAGCGCGTAGCTGCCGGCCCGACCGCCCTTCACGAGGAACTCTGCCCGGTTGCCCGGTGCCATGAGAATGCGTCTGACCGGTCGTGGCGCGGCGAAAGGGATGCCGTCCTGCCCGATCTGGTAGAAATCGTGGTCATCCAGATTGAGCCAGAAAAAGCGGTGCGGCGCCGCGTTGAGTACGCGCCAGCGCTGCACCTCGCCGGGCTGGATGTCGATCGTCGGGCGCAGCTGGCCATTCATCGTCAGCAGCATGTCGGTTGGCTGGGAGGGGATCGGAGAGAAGGGCGAAAAGCCCGAATTGGGCACCATCGCCGCGCGCGGAACCTCGCCCGCCGGGTTCACCAGCAGACCGTTGAGAATGATCACACGCTCGCGCAGGTCGCGGATCTCGGGCACCTCGTCGATCTCCCCCTCGACGATGATCGCGCCGGAGAGCCCCTGCCACGCCTGGTGCGACGTGCTGCCATGCTTGTGCGGGTGGTACCAGAACATGCCCGAGGGCTGGGGGCGGCCGGTCTCGGGACCGGCGATGTTGTAGGTGTAGCGCTCCGGGGCACAGAACGGACGGAGCACCTGGTAGACATTGTCGTGGTTCTCGCCCGGCGAGACCTGAAGCCCGTGGACATGCACGTTGGTATATTCGAGCTGGTCGAACATCGCCTGTTGGTCCGCGGTCGCCCCGTCGGGGATGCCGGTCGGGGTGATGAGGTTCGCCAGATCCCAGTCCACGCGGTCGCCGGGCTTCACCCGCAGGGTCGGCCCCGGCAAGGAGCCCTCGGCCATGTGCTCGAACCGGTAGGCTGGCATGTGCAGGGTGCGGTCTCCGACACGGAAGCGGGCGTTCTGAACGATCAACTGTGTCCGCACACGACCGTTCTCGGAGCGAAGCTCGGGCAGCGTGCGCAACGGCTCGCCGGTCATGGCAAGGGCGTCCGAGACACCGAGCGCTCCGGCGCCAAGCGCAAGGGCGGATGCCGCGCCAAGCGACTGGAAGACATCTCGACGGTTCACGGATCCCCCCTGCAAAGCATTTCAAATATCGCGCGTCGGCGCTGATGTTCAATGCAACCTATGGGTGTCGATTCGCGCAACACTCTTCTTCGGAAAAGGTCTGCCGCCGAACGGCCTGCAAACTTGCCGCGCGTCATCGGACGGCGGCCCGTCGGTGTCTTAACCGCCATGGGAAGACGTGCTTCTTGGGATTGGGCCAGCGTGTCAGGGCAGGGCAGGGCAAAAGCGCCGTCCGCCCGGCGGCGCATCGGATGTCTCGGCCTGCTTCCGAATGAAGGCCTTCTGCGCCTCCGTTGAGTTCGATGCCCGCAAGCGTCTCCGCTCCCCTCCCGGCCAGCAAAGACCAGCCCGAAAACTCCAGCTTCAAGCTGGTCCAGCTCTTTCGGGGGCAGAGCGCAGCGCGACTCCCATGATCTGCGAGGGGAGGGGCGTCGGTCCCTCGCGATCCGTGATAAGCTGGTGCCATTCACAGGGAGAATTGGACATGGACTATTTCGACCTTGGCACCTTTCACCGCCCGGCCAGCGACCTTCCCGAGGCCCAAACCTGGGCAGATCGCGGCATGGTCTGGCTCTTTGCCTACAACCACGAGGAAGCGATCGTCTGCTTCGACAAGGCCCTCGCCACTGATCCGGGCTGCGCGCTGGCGCAATGGGGCATCGCCTATGCGATCGGGCCGAATTACAACAAGCCGTGGGAGGTTTTCACCCCCGAGGAGAAGGCGCCCGCGCTGGCCCGCGCCCATGCGGCCCTCAAGGCCGGGCTTGCCCTCGACGCCGCATCGCCGGTCGAAAAGGCCCTTCTCGAGGCGCTGGCCTCGCGCTACCCGCAGGATCCCGGCATCGAGGATTACCAGCCCTTCAATGACGGTTTCGCCGCCGCGATGAAACCGGTCTACGCGGCTTTCCCCGACGATCTCGACGTCGCCTTTGTCTATGCCGAGGCGCTGATGAACCGGACGCCCTGGCAGCTTTGGGATCTCAAGGCCGGCACCCCCAACCCCGAGGCCTCGACCTCAGAGGCGATGGCCGTGCTCGAGCGTTGCTTCGACACGGACCCCGCGGCGTGGGACCATCCGGGCCTTCTGCACATGTATATCCACCTGATGGAGATGTCGCCTTTCCCCGAGCGGGCGCTGCGCCATGGCGACCGGCTGACCGGGCTGGTCCCGGATGCGGGCCATCTGGTGCACATGGGCACCCATATCGACGTGCTCTGCGGCGACTATCACAACGTGCTGGCGCGCAACCTTGCCGCGGCCGAGGTCGACGACCGGTTCAAGGCCCATGCCGGGGCGGCGAATTTCTACGCGCTTTACCGCATCCATAACCTGCATTTCGCGCTCTACGGCGCCATGTTCCTCGGCCGCAAGGCCGATGCGCTGAGCACCGCCCTGCGCCTGCGCGGCGAGGTGCCGGACGAGGTGGTGCGGGTCTATCCCGACCTTTTCGAGACCTTCGTCGCCGCCCTGCCGCATGTCTATATCCGCTTCGGCATGTGGTCCGAGGCGCTCGAGCTGGAGCTGCCCGAGGACACCGAGCTCTACACCACCACGAACGCGCTCATCCTCTATGCCCGTGCGGTGGCACTGGCCAATCTCGGGCGCCATGACGAGGCCGAGACGGCGGGTCGGGCTTTCGACGCGGCCTATGCCGAGGTGCCCGAGGAGCGAATGCTGTTCAACAACTCCGCCCGCGACGTGCTGGCGGTGGCCGAGCAGATGATGCGGGGCGAGATCGCCTTCAAGGCCGGGCGGCGCGAGGAGGGGCTGGCGTATCTGAGGCAGGCGGTCGCCCGCGATGACGGGCTGATGTACGAGGAGCCGTGGTCCTGGCCGCAGCCGACGCGGCATGCGCTCGGCGCGTTGCTGATGGAGGCGGGAGAGTACGACGAGGCGGAGGCGGTTTACCGGGCCGATCTCGGCCTCGTCGAAGCCTTGCCGCGTCCGAGCCAGCACCCGCGCAACGTCTGGGCGCTGCACGGTCTGCACGAATGCCTGCAGCGGCGCGGCGAGACGGTGGAGCGGCGGCACATTCGCATGCTGCTCGATCAGGCGGTGGCCCGCGCCGACATCCCGATCCGGGCAAGCTGCCTCTGCCGTGCGCGGGCAGCCTGACGCGCTCCGGCTCGGAGCGCCGTCAGCACCGAGCCGCCTCGGAGGGCCTGCCCGTCGCTGGCGCGCCGCGCTTTGCGAGGCACATGGTGCTGCAGGAGGGCGCGTTTGGGCAGGCGGTCCTCGCATCTGTCTCGCAAGATCGCGCGAGACCTGCGTTTCGTGACGGGGGCGACACCGGGCCGCCCCCGCCGATCGGCGATCCTCCGGGCTCAGGCCGAGCGCAGCGCGTCATAGACGGCGGTCTCGAACGCGAGGTAGCCGGGGAAGGAGATGGGATCGCCAAAAGGCAGGATCTGTGTTGCCCAGTAGCCGCCGAGACCGTTCCGGCGGTCGATCCAGTAGTAGCTGTTGGCAAGCCCCGCCCAGCCAATGGCACCGGCGGGGCGGCCGGTCGGAGCCTCCTCGCTGTTGACCATGAAGGTGTAGGACCAGTCCTTGCCGAGGCCCGGGAAGAACTCGGCGTCGTTCGACAGGGACGGGATCACCCCGGGCAGCATCGTCACCTTCTGCGGCGGCACCAGCGCGCCCCTGACGGCCCAGTCGACGGTCTCGGGCTTCAGCACCCGACCGTTCGGGCCGTCGCCGTCATTCAGCCACATGCGGATGAACTTCATGTAGTCCGGCACGGTGCCGTAAAGTCCGTGACCGCCCATGTCGACCTCGGGGTTGTCGGGCAGGGCGAACCCGTCCATCGGCTCGAGCGCCATGCCTTCACCGCGGGCGTGGATCGTGGCGGTCCGGGCCTTCATCGCGTCGGTTCGGGTGAAGGCGATCTCGTCCATGCCGAGCGGATCGGAGACCCGCTCGCGCATGACCTCGCCAAGGCGCTTGCCGCGGATCCCTTCGACGACCTGCCCGACCCAGTCGATGTTGGTGCCGTACTCCCATTTCGCTCCGGGATCGAAAAGCAGCGGCGTCTCCAGCGCCGCACGAGAGCCGGTGACCACCGAGGGCTGGCCGTGTTCTTCGGCCATGCGCTTGTACATCTCGTTGAAGAAATCGTAACCGAAACCCGCCGTGTGCAGCATCAGCTGCCGGGTGGTGATATCGGTCCTGGGCGCCCGCAGGCGCGGCTGTCCACCGGCGTCGAACCCTTCGAGCACCTGCACCTCGCCGAGCCAGGGTGCGTATTCCTTCGCGGGGGCATCGAGGTCGAGTAGCCCCTCTTCCACGCATTGCAGGGCGCAGGTGCCCGCGATGGCCTTGGTGGTCGAGAAGATGGCAAAGACGGTGTCCTCGGTCATCGGCTCGCCGCCCAGACGGCGCTCACCGGCGGCACCTGAATAGAGGGTGCTCTCGCGGTCCGTCACCATGGCAACGACGCCCGGAACACGGGCCGCCCCCTCGCTCACCCGGTTCAGAACGGCGTCGAGCGCCGCGGCGAGATCCTCTGCGTGGATGTCCTTCATCTTGTCCTCCCATGAACATGCGAGGACCATGGTGACCGGCCGCGGCGCCGTCCGCTGTCACCAAGCGGAACGTGCTGTCCGAAATCGGAAGCCGAATTAAGCGCCGGTCCCGCACCTGCGCGCGCGGGTCTGGGAGGGCGTCTCGCCGAAGCGCTCGCGGTAGCGACCGGCCAGCGCACCGAAATTGCTGAAGCCCCAGGCGCTGGCTATCGTGGTCACGGTCAACTCCTCGGGCAGCGTTTCGAGATCCTGCCGGAAGCCCTCCAGCCGCCGCGCCGCCAGAAAGCCGCGCGGGGACAGGCCGCGGAACTTGCGGAAGCCGCCCGACAGCGTCCGCGCGGACACGCCGACGCGCGCCGCGACGTCGCCGATCGACGGGGCCTCGCGCGCCTCGGCGGTCATGATCTCTTCCGCCTTCCGCACGTACCCCGGCGCCGCAGAGCGTGCTCCGGTCTCCAGAGATAGTCCTGCCGCTCCGGCCCACTGTCGCAGCAGCTCGACGCAGAGGATTTCCTCGATATGGCGCGCCATCGCGGTGTCGTTGCCGCCGCCCGCGCGCACCAGCGTCCGCGCCGCATAGTCGAGCAGCGACAGCCAGGGCGATCCCGGCCCGCCGAATTTGACCCTGCGCGTCCAGAGGCTGTCGTCGGGCACGAAACCGTACCAGCGCTCGGCGGTGTCGGCCATCGCCCGGTGGGGGATGGTGAGGTTCAGCTGCATGTGGTCGGGGTCGCCCTCGAGCCAGTACTCCGTGCGCGAACAATCGACCACGAAGCTCTCACCGGCTGCCGTGGCGACCGATCCACCGTCGGTCTGGTGGTCGAGCGCACCCCTGAGCGTGTTCAGGACCAGGATGTTTCCGGCCTCCGGATCGAACCGGTCGAGATGAATGCCGGTGCCATAGGAAAACCGGGTCATGGTGACCCGCCCGGCTTTTGCCGAGATCATCGTGGCGTCCGGTCGCGACAGCCGGACAAGCGGCTGCACCCGATAGGGCATGTAGACCGTCCGACAAAAGGCCTCGACCTCGTCCCAATCCATCGAGCGCGTGGTGCTGTCATGGCGGATCGCCCGGCCTTCCGCATCCCGCACGAGGGCATCTTGCAACAAAACCCCGCTCCTCCTCGCGATTTCGATGATCTGGAACGGTAGCACAGTTTCGACGCAGATCGATCCGCTTTGGCATGGCCGCCGCACAGGGCGGCTGTCCTCTGCGCAGGTCGATCGCAGTGTTGCGGGATGGGCAGGCCTGAGGGACAGGAGACAGCGACGGGTGGCAGGTCACCGGATCGAACTGACGGTGGGAGACATCGACCAAAGTTCATCCGGCATTTGCGCCCGCGCATGTTAGGATCGTGCCCGAGGAGGGGGCGCAGATGACCGGGCGCAAGCATGTCGAAGAGATCGCGCAGGTCCTGGACGGCCGGGCCACCGGGCGCGACAGCTATGTCGATGCGTCCTGGCGGCGCTGCGTCGAGCTCTACGGCATGGACCCGGCCCGCAGCGAGCCCGCGCATATCGTCACCGAGGCCGAGTTCCGCACCCATCGCGATCAGGCCGATTGGATGATCGGGGCCGCCCGGGCCAGCCTGCAGAGCCTGTTTCGGCAGGTCGCGGGGCAGAATTACGTGCTGCTGCTGACCGATGCGAAAGGCGTTTGCGTCGACTTCTTCGGCGACAGCCTCTTTACCGACGAGCTGCGCGGAGCGGGGCTCTACCTTGGCTCGAACTGGTCCGAGGATCTTGCCGGAACCTGCGGCGTGGGCGCCTGCATCGTGACCGGCGAGCCGGTCACGGTTCATCAGGACGACCATTTCGGCAACGCCCATACCGCGCTGTCCTGCACCTCGGCGCCGATCTATGACAGCCTCGGCCAGCTCGCCGCGGTGCTCGACATCTCGCTGCTGCGCTCGCCGTCGCCCAAGAGCAGCCAGAACCTCGCCATGTCGCTGGTGACGGCGGCGGCGCGGCGGGTGGAGATGGCCAACCTGATGGCCTCGAGCCGACGCGAATGGGTGCTGCGGTTTTCCTCCAGCCCCGAGTTCCTCGACGTCGACCCGGAGGGCGCGGTCGCGCTCGACGGCTCGGGGCGGGTGATCGGCGCCACCCATGCGGCGACGCGGATGCTCTCGCGCGGGGGCAGCCTGATCGGAGAGCGGATCGACGGCCTGCTCGGGATCGGCGTCGACGATCTGCCCGACCTGATGCGCGACCGCCCGACCGAAGAGCGCGTCGTGGCGCTGGGCGATGGCGGCGCGGTCTT
>NZ_JBYNAH010000367.1:0-2739 GCF_059781815.1 Salipiger sp.
TGCGCGGCTCGATCAGCTTCTTGCGGGTCTTGATCTCGACCTTGCCGCCCTCGAACATCTCGAGCTGGCCGCCGGCCACCTCGATGTCTTCCTCGGGGGCGAGGCGGAACTCGCGGTCGATATCGGCCCGGCCCACGGAGCGGCCCTGCTCGAGCCGCTGGTAGAGCGCATTCAGCACCTCGCGGGCGGCGGCCTGCGCCTCCTCGGGGCCGTGAATGGCGAGTTGGTTGCCGCGGCGCAGGATCTGCACCCCGGTGCGCGTCTCGATGTCCGTGAGGTTGCGGTCGAATTCGCCGCAAAGATCGATCAGCAGCCGGTTGTCGGGGAATTCAAGGATGGCTTCTGTCAGAGTGCCTGTCGTCACGCATGTCTCCTGCGCCTAGAGTCGTTTCCATGGTGCCAAGCGGCCCCGCGACGGGCAAGCCCCGCGACGCCCCGAGGCGCAAGCGCGCGCCCCGCAAATGCAAAACGACCGCGCGATGGGCACCGCGCGGTCGTGACTGTCTGACAAGCTCTGCACCGGGTCAGATCGGATCGCCGATCACCGAGGTCGCGCCCTGCTTGAAGGCGCCGGTGGCGACGGTCGGCGGTGCCACGCCGGAGCAGATCGGCTTGCCGTAGCGGTCGTAGCGGCGGGCGAGATAGCCCTCGACGCCGTCATCGGCGATCCAGTTGTCGCAGCCGTCGGGATCGACCCAGACGCCCCACTTGAGCTGGGAGAGATCGTCGCGGTCGATGGTGTTGCGGTCCTGGCTCTTATCGGGGCCGGCGTCGGAACAGGCCGACAGCGCCACCGCGGTGCCGAGGGCGAGAACGAGTCGTGCAAGCTTCATGGTCGTCTCCTCAGCGCACACACAGGATTTCGACGCGGCGGTTCTTCGCCATGCCTTCGGCGGTGCGGTTGGTCGCCACCGGGTAGTCTTCGCCGTAGCCGCGCACGTCGATGATGCGGGCGCCGGTGCCACGCGCCACCGAGGCCACCGCGTTGGCGCGGTTGTAGCTCAGGCGCATGTTGTATTCTTGGCTCGCGCGGGCGTCGGTGTGGCCGGCGATGATGAAGCCGAAGGCGCTTGCGCTGTTGAAGAACTCTTCCAGACGCGCCTTGCCCTTGGGCGAGATGTAATACTTGTCGGTGGCGAAATACTGGTCGGTGTTCAGCGTGCCGCAGACGTTGATGTCGCGGCAGACCGGGCGGCCGTCCGGGGTCATGCGCGAGACCGCGTAGCCCTCGGCGCCGTCGTCCATCACCCAGATCTCGCAGCCGTCGGGCGACAGCGAGATGCCGGGCACGTAGCGCTCGCCGCGGATGGTGCGGGTGTTCTGGGTCGAAATCACCGGTGTGTTGAGAGCCTCGCCGTCGCTGCCGGCAGCCACCGGGCCGCTAACACCGGCTGCGGTGGCACAGGCCAGCGCCAGCGCGCCGACCGCCCCTCTGAAGGCCTTGGAAATGCGTTTTGCCACAGCCTCTGTCCCCTTATGCTTGATGTCCGCCGGCCCCGCCTGGACGGGCAGCGGGCAAACGCTGCAATATTTACTCTAAGGCAAGACAGTAGCAGACATTTCCGCCCTGTGAAGAAAAAACCACCATATATTGTGGTTAAGTAAGGGACAAACCACCGATGTTCCGAGCATTGTCCCGGAGCCTTGCCCAAATGTCGCCACAGTCTGCGGGGCGGGCGGAGACTCGCCTCAGGCGAGTACGCCCTTGAGCGAGTTCGGCCCGCTTTCGACGATGCGGACGCGGCGCAGATCGCCGGGCTGCAGCCCCTCGGCGGCGACGTGGACCGCGTGCAGGTAGTCGGACTTGCCGACCATCTGGCCCGGCAGGCGACCGGTCTTCTCGAACAGCACGCCGACCTCGCGGCCAACCATGCCGTCCTGCAGGGCGCGCTGCTGGCGGGTGAGCAGCGCCTGAAGCCGCTGCAGGCGGTCGTCCTTCTCGGCCTCGGGAACCTGCGGGCGCTCTGCCGCCGGGGTGCCCGGGCGCTCGGAGTACTTGAACGAGAAGGCGGAGCCGTATTGCACCGCCTCGATCAGCGCCATGGTGTCGCGGAAATCCTCTTCGGTCTCTTCCGGGAAGCCGACGATGAAATCGCCCGAAAGGTGCAGATCGGGGCGCGCCGCGCGCAGCCGCTCGATGAGCTTCAGGTACTGCTCGGCGGTGTGCTGGCGGTTCATGCGCTTGAGGATCCTGTCCGATCCCGCCTGCACCGGCAGGTGCAGGTAGGGCATGAGCTTGTCGCAATCGCCATGGGCGGCGATCAGCTCGTCATCCATGTCGTTGGGGTGCGAGGTGGTGAAGCGGATGCGCTCGAGTCCGTCGATCTTTGCCAGTTCGCGGATCAGCCCGGCGAGGCCGCGGTCGTGGCCGTGATAGGCGTTGACGTTCTGGCCCAGCAGGGTGAGCTCGCGCACGCCCCGCTCGACCAGGTCGCGGGCCTCGGTCAGGACGCGATCGGCCGGGCGCGAAACCTCGGCGCCGCGGGTATAGGGCACCACGCAGAAGGCGCAGAACTTGTCGCAGCCCTCCTGCACGGTGAGGAAGGCGGTCGGGCCGCGCTTTGCCTTGGGGCGGGATTTCAGCCGCTCGAACTTGTCTTCCTCGGGGAAGTCGGTGTCGAGCGCCTTCTCGCCGCCGCGCGCCTTGGCCTCGAGCTCGGGCAGGCGGTGATAGCTCTGCGGGCCGACCACCAGATCGACCATGGGCTGGCGCCGCATGATCTCTTCGCCCTCGGCCTG
>NZ_JBYNAH010000094.1:0-17789 GCF_059781815.1 Salipiger sp.
CTCATGTGCTTCTCTGGTTCGAAAATACCTCGGGGGAGTCCGCGCTCGCGCGGACGGGGGCAGCGCCCCCTACTCGGCCGCCACCGCGCGCCGCGTCTCCGACACGTGCAGCGGGAACACCTTGGCCGGGTTCAGCAGCCAGTTCGGGTCGAACACGTCCTTCACCGCCATCTGCGCCTCGAGATCGGCCGGCGCGTACTGCACATCCATCAGGTCGCGCTTCTCGATCCCGACCCCGTGCTCGCCGGTCAGGCAGCCGCCGACCTCGACGCAGAGCTTGAGGATCTCTGCCCCCAGCGCCTCGCATTTCTCCAGCTCGCCGGGCTGGTTGGCGTTGAACAGGATCAGCGGGTGCATGTTGCCGTCACCGGCGTGGAACACGTTGGCGACCTCGAGCCCGACCTCGCGCGACAGCTCGCCGATGCGGCGCAAGACCTGCGGCAGCGACGAGACCGGGATCGTGCCATCAAGGCACATGTAGTCGTTGATTTGCCCCATCGCCCCGAAGGCGCTCTTGCGGCCAAGCCAGATGCGCCCGGCCTCGTCGGCATCGCGTGCCTCGCGTAGCTCCACCGGGTCGTGGCGGCGGGCGATCTGGGTGATCAGCCCGAGCTGCTCGGCGATCTCCGCTTCCGAGCCCTCGACCTCGACGATCAACAGCGCCTCGCAATCGGGATAGCCCGCCTTGGCGAAGGCCTCGCAGGCGACGATGCAGGGCCGGTCCATGAACTCGATCGCCACCGGCAGCACGCCAGCCTTGATGATGTCCGACACGCATTCCCCCGCGACCTCGTTGGAGTTGAACGCGATCAGCACCGGGCGCGCGCCCTCGGGCTTGCGCAGGATGCGCAGCGTGGCTTCCGTCACCACGCCAAGCTGGCCCTCCGAGCCGCAGACCAGCCCCAGCAGGTCAAGCCCGCCGGGATCGAGATGCGCCCCGCCAAGCTCGATCACCGTGCCATCCATCAGCACCATGGTGACGCCGAGCAGGTTGTTGGTGGTGACACCGTATTTCAGGCAATGCGCCCCGCCCGAGTTCATCGCGATATTGCCGGCAATGGCGCAGGCGAGCTGCGACGAGGGGTCGGGGGCGTAGAAGAAATCCTCTTCCTCGACCGCGCCGGTGACGCTGAGATTGGTGCGCCCGGTCTGCACCCGGATGAAGCGGTTGTCGTAATCGGTCTCGAGCACCTCGTTCATCCGCGCCACGCCCAGGATCACTGAATCCGCCGTCGGCAGCGCGCCGCCGGCAAGCGAGGTCCCCGAGCCGCGCGGCACCACCGGCACGCCCTCTTCGTGGCAGATCTTCAGCACCGCCGAGACCTCTTCGGTCGTGCTCGGCAGCACGGCGCAGAGCGGCGGGCAGCGATAGGCGGTGAGCGCGTCGCACTCGTAGGCGCGGGTCTCGGCCTCGTCGTCGATCACCGCATCGGCGGGCAGCGCCTCGCGCAGGCGCGCAACGATCTCGGCCTTGCGGGTCAGCACCCTGGCATCGGGCTCGGGCATCTGCATCTGAGGGTCCTCCCTTGGAATTGGTAAGGTGATATAACCAATTTGACGCAGCCGCGCCAGACATTTTCCCGTGGGGGTCAATGTGGCGCCGCGACACCTTGCCTTCGCCGCGCAAACGGTAGCATGACTGGGGCATGGACTGGGTAAAGATCATACATCTTCTCTGCGTGATGGGCTGGATGACCTCCATCTTCGCGGTGCCGCGCGCGCTGATCTACTGGAAGCGCGAATACGACCGGCTGGGCGAGTTCGGCCCGCTGGGTGACCTGACCATCCGGCTCTACCGTTTCTCGGCGGGGCTTGCGGTGATCGCGCTGATCACCGGGCTGGTGCTGGCGCAGTTCTGGTCTTGGGCACCGTGGATCCACCTCAAGCTGGCGCTGGTGGCGCTGCTGGCGGGGCATTACGTCTGGACCGGCAAGCTGGTGATCCGCGCCAAGCGCGGCGAGTTCCGCGAATCCGAGCTGTTCCTGCGTATCTTCAACGAGATCAGCGTGGTCGGCGTGATCGCCGTGCTCTGGGTCGTCGTGGTCAAGCCGTTCTGATCCATGGCGTGGCTCGACCAGCTTGGCTATTTCACCGCGCTCGACCTGGCCGGGACGGTGCTGCTCGTATGCGGCTGGCTGCTCTGCTCGTGGTGCGTCGAGCACCCGCCGGGCTGGCGGCCCTCGGTGTCGCGGCTGATGGCCAATTACCGGCGCATCTGGATGGCGCAGTTCGTCACCCGGCAGCCGCGCATCTTCGACTCGCAGATCGTCGCCTCGCTGCGCCAGAGCACCGCCTTCTTCGCCTCGGCCTCGATGATCGCCATCGGCGGCATCTTCGCGCTCTTGGGCAACACCGAGCAGCTGCGCGGCGTCGCCGGTGACCTGACCGACGGCGTGGCGCCGGTCTTCGTCTGGGAGGTGAAGCTGCTGCTGCCGCTGCTCTTCGCCGCCAATGCCTTCCTGAAATTCGTCTGGTCGAACCGGCTCTTCGGCTATTGCTCGGTGATGATGGGCTCGGTGCCGAACGAGCCCAGCGATCTCGCCTATGCCCGCGCCGCCAAGGCGGCCGAGATCAACATCTTTGCCGCCAAGAGCTACAATCGCGGTCTGCGCGCGGTCTATTTCGGCATTGCCTCGACAGGCTGGCTGATCGGTCCCGAGGCGCTGCTCGCCGCCACCGCTGTCACGCTGGTGATGATCCTGCGCCGCGAGTTCGCCTCGCAGTCGCGCGAGGTGCTGCTGCAAAGCGAGCCCGAGAGCTGATCGCTCCTAGTCGACGGCGCGAATGAGCTTGCGCTCGAGCACGCGCAGCACCGTGCGCAGGTCGTGGCCGCGCTTGAGCACCTGCCCCTCCATGCTGATCACCGCGTATTCGCCCTGCCGGTTGCGCAGCTTGGGGCGCTTTTCGATGCGGTAGAGCGGGTGTTCGGCGGTGCGGCGGAACACCGAGAAGATGGCGACGTCGCGCAGGCTCGAGATGCCGTAATCGCGCCATTCGCCGGCTGCGACCATGCGCCCGTAGAGCGAGAGAATGACGTTCAACTCGGTCCGGTGGAAGGCGACGACGTCCTGCGCGCGCCCGGGTCCCGGAAAAGGCGTTAGGCTGTTCATGTCTCAAAGCTGCGCCTGAAGCGGGCGCAAATCAAGAGTTTCGCTGCTCAAATGCCGGTCATCGCGGCTGCTCTGCCGCCGAATGTGCCGCTCAGCCGGTCACCGGCGCGCCTTCCGAGACGGCGATCTGCCCGCCATCGGCCGGGAAGGTCAGGTCGAACCAGCCACCCATCGGGAGGGTGCGGGTGTCGAGCAGCCGCGCCCGTCTGCCGAATTCGGTCAGCGTCGCGTCATCCGGCACGCCGCGATAGGCGCCGTCGGCGGTCGAGACCGCGACCACCCGGTCGCGGGCGTCGGGCGGGGTCGTGGGCAGCACCTCGGAGAGCACCGCATCGGGGGTGCCGTTGTGGCTGCCGTGATGGCTCACCTTGAGGAAATGCGCCGGGCGCAGCGCCTGCTGCGCCTGCATGAAGGCCCAGCTGCGCTCCTCGGCGTCGCCGGGGAAGAGCAGCCGCCAGCCGCGCCATTCAAGCTCGAAGACGATGCTGGAATCGTTCGCCGCCCGGTCGATGTGGAAGAGGTTGGCAAAGCTCGACGCGGCCCGGAACGACAGCAGCTCGGTAAAGTCGCTCGCGCGCACGCCCTCCGGCGCGGTGAGCGTGGCACCCGCAGGGGCACCGGCATCGCCATCCGCCAGCCGCAGGCCGAGCGCGCGGGGTTTCATGCGGCCGTAATAGACCGAGCAATCCTGCTCGGGCGCCAGCACCCGGAGGGTGGCATCCCGGAACGGCTGCGGCAGCGCCGGGGGGCTCTGGCGCGAGATGTAGTGCGGCGCGGCGGGGGCGCTCATCTCGCGGATGTAGTCGACGCAATCGGCGCTGGCGCGCGGGTTGTTGATGCCGAGCAGGATCTCCATGCCCAGCGGCAGCGCGCCCGCCATGTTCTTTGCGGCCTCGGCGATGTCGTCGAAGGCGTCGAGCGCCAGCCGCCGCTTCTTGCGGGCGTCGGGATGGGCGTCGTAATAGCGCGGCTCGGTCGAGGCGGTCATCCAGACCGCGCGGGCGCGCAGCTCGAGCCCGTCCTTGCGCGCGGCCATCAGCGGCCCCTGCACGTGGTCGAGATGCTCGTGCGTCATCACGTAGAGGTCGAGCGGCGCCCCGGCGAGCTGGCCGTGGATGTCGCGCAGGGCGGCGCGCAGCGCAGCATCGTCGCCATGCGCTCCGGTCAGAGCGTTGCCGGCGTCGATCAGCACCGTGCGGGTGACCTCGGCGCCGGACGCGTCGGTGTCAGGCAGGCGCAGGAAGACCGCGTCGCCGAAGCCGACATTGTAGAGGCGCAGCGACAGCCCGGTCATGACCGGCCCGCCATGTGAAGCTGCTGGCCGAGGCCGCGCAGACGCAGGCTGCCGCCCGGCAGGAGCGTGGCGTCCGTGGCGAGGTCGATGGTGCCGTCGGCGATGCAGGCGCGCAGGAAACCGCGCCGCATCCGGTCGCTGACCTGGCGGTCGCGGGCCGCGCCATGCGGGCCGAGTCGGCTGTTGGTGACCACGGCGCGGATCTCGCGCGTCTCCCAGCCGATGGCGAGCGTGGTGCCGAAGGTGACCCTGACCGGCTCGGGGATGCCGCCCCGGTCGAGTACGAACTCGTCCTCCTGCCACGCCACCTTGAAGATCAGCTCGCGGGTATCGACCCGCCCGCCGCCCTTGCGCCAGGTGGCCTTGGTGACGTCGAGCCGGGGCCGGAGGGTCAGGCTGGCCTCGGACGGCACGTGAAGCGCCGCGCGGTGGCGCTCGGCAAAGGCCAGCGCCGCGGCATCGTCGGAAAGCAGCGCGTCGAGATCGTCGCCCGGCGCGAGCGCCAGCTGCGGCGCGGAGGGGGCGAGGTCGGCGGCCTGCACGACGATCTGCCGGGTCAGGCACTCGGCGGTGAAGGCGGCGCGCTCCTCGGGGCTCTGCGGGTTCGAGGCGGTGTCGGCAGCGATCAGCGCACGGGCATAGTCGGCGAAAGAGATCTCGCCCGGCGGCAGGTAGTCGAGCGCGCGAAAGGCGATGCGGCGCAACCGGCTGGCGGCGCGGAACAGCACCTTGCCCGAGCGGCTGAAGCGTTCGTCGGCCCGATCCGCCTCGGGCACCGCTTCCAACTCCTCGGCCATCTCGGTGTCGAAGACCCAGAGCATCAGCGCGTAGAGCGTCCCGGTCAGAACCTCGCTCAGCGCATGCGGCGTGGCGCTGGGCACGCTGGTCATGGTGCGGTCGTTCATCAGGTCGCGCAGCGGCTGGATGCGGCCGCTGCGGGCCCGCCCGAACTGCTCAGCGATGGCGTTGAAGGCGCCCGGCTTGCGCAGGTCGCCGCCATTGTCCTCGAGCACCAGATTTGCCAGCCGACTCGATTGCGCCGCGAAGAGCATGGCGGTGATATCGGCAATGGCCTCGTGCAGCGCCAGCGATTGCGGTGAGGTGGCGTCGTAGAGATCCGGCGCGATGCCGTCGAGGATGGCATGGGCGGTCTCGTGCGCCACGATATCGGGAGACAGGCAGGTGTAGACCGTTGTCTCCTCGTCGGCGATGACGCCGTCGAAATAGAAGAACTGCAGGCTGCGCGAGGCCCGGTGGTAGAAGGCGTTGGCCATGCGCCCGGCGCGCGGCACCACCAGAAGCTGCGGCCCGTCAAAGGCCCAGACCAGCGGGCGGCCGAGAACGTCCTCCTCCTCGAACATCGCCATGGTGGTGCGGATCGCGCCGAACACCGAGACTTGCTGGAAGTCCCGCGCCGACATGTCGTTGCGGTCGGCGATCTCGTAGAGCCCGCGTTTGCGCCGTGGCCCCGGCGAAATGAACCTCGCGCCGGGCAGCAGCGTGCCGTCATCGGGGTCGAGATCGAGCACCGCCACCCGGTCCGAGATGGGCCCGTCGCGCAGGGTCTCGTGAAGCTCGAAATGACGGCCCTGCATCAGCCCCGATTGCGGGCGCGAGTCGAGCGGGGTGGCCGGGTCGGCGGCGAGGTATTCGACCTTGACCGGTGTCGCCATGGCTCAGATCCCCGGCACGACCGAGAACAGCACCGGCGCGCCCGAACTCGGGGTGCCGGCAAAGCTCAGCCGGTAGTGGCCGGGTGTGGGGCGGGGCGGCAGCAGCACCCGGAGCTGGCTCACCGGGGCGCCCTCGTAGCTGATCGCCACCGCATCGCCGAGCGCTGCAAAGGGCGCGGCCTCGTCGGCGGTGAACTCGACGACGACCTCGCCGCTGATCGCACTGGTGGGGGCGGGGGAGAGGATCAGCAGCTCGACCTCCTCGTCGGGGCGCAGCACCAGCGCCTGCACCGACAGATCGAGCACCGGCGCGGCCCCGAGCGGCGGTGTCGGGAAGCGCTTGCCGAACAGGCGGTAGAGCACCGCCGAGAACTCCTCGCGGCGGAAGAACTTGCTGTGCTCGCCGCGGACCAGCTGTTTCTGCGTCGCCTTGCCGAAGGCGCTCCACATCGGCACCGTGCCATCGCCCGCGTCATCGGTCAGGGTCGGGATGACCTGCCCCGGCGCCACGTTGATCCGGGTGCAGGTGCGGTGCCCGGCGCCGCCGAAGAACAGGTAGCGCACACCGGGCGGCTGGCTGCCCTCGGCAAAGCTCTGGTGCACCCAGGCCACGCGCGCCACCAGCGCGGGATCGAGCCCCACCGCCTGCGCATCGCCCAGATCGTAGATGTCGAGCGGCCCGAGGGCGCTGTCGGTGAGGTTCCAGCAGGCATCCTCTCCGGGTGCCGGCAGGAGCTGGTAGGCCGAGGGATAGCGGTGATCAGCGGCGTAGGTGCGGAAATCCGCCGCCGAGATGCCGAGATCGCCCTCGATCCCGAGGATGCGCACCAGTGCCATCGGCGCGCCGAGATGCGGGGTGCCCAGCGTCAGCAGCGTGTTGACCCGGTCGAAAAACGCCTCGTTGCGGAAGGTGTCGGGCTCGAGCACCAGCCGCGAGACCAGCCCGCCCATGGAATGCGCCACGATGGTGATCTCGGTCGCGCCCGCGGCGGTCAGCGCGCCGAGCCGGTGGGCGAGCGCCGCGGCGGTTTTCTCGAGATCGAGCCGCCAGTCGTAGTGGAAGATCTCGAGCCGCTGCGTGGCGCTGCCCTCGGTGAAGCCGATGTCGTTCAGCTGGTCGATCAGCGGCTTGTAGACGTCGAAACAGCTCACCGAGCGGATGATGTCGGTCGAGACCAGATCCTCGCGCAGAAGCTCGGACAGGCGTTTGTAGCCGAGCACGACCTCGGAGGGTTTCGGCGGCCAGACCTCGGTGCCACCCGGTGTCTTGAGCACGGAGCCCTGAATTCCCGGTACCAGAACCACGCATTTCATTGGCGATCTCCCCTCGCTCAGAACTTGGTCGGTTGGATGGTGCAGCCGCAGCCGCAGGATTGCGTCGGGAACGGCGCCCCCCATGTCAGGCCGGTATGGCCAAGTGTCGGGGTGCGGTTCCGTGTCAGCCGGTCGTCGATCTCGGCCCCGGGCGTTCCGATGCTCCAGCCCTGCCCGCCGAGGGCGGTGAGCGAGCGCTGCAGAGGGTGGCCGTAGCGGTTGCCGGCGCCGCAGGAGACGACCGCGCGACTGTCGGCATGGTGGGGATCGGGCGGCGGTGCGCCGGGCGCGTTGCCGCCGTGATGCGCCACCACCAGCGAGCGCACGCGCCGCGGCCGGTTGCGTTTCAGCGAGGGGATGTCGGCATAGCCGGCGTCTCCCGGCAACAGGATGGCATCCGCCTTTCCGGGCCCCTCGACCCAGACCGCGATGCCCGAGCGGTTCTGGCTGGTGCCGGTGCAGCGCTCGAGCGTGAGCGCGCCTTTGCGTAGCGGTTGCCGCCCGTTCCAGACCAGCAGGCTGCCATTCTGCAGAATCGCTCGTGCCATTGCGCTCTGGGGCCCCGGCCCGAGCGGCTGGTTGGGGGCGATCCAGGCCATCTGCTGCGCGCCCGGGGTCTTGTTGGCACCGTGAAAGTGATCGTAGTGCCAGTGGCTGAGGATCACCGTGGGCGCGCTTTGCAGGCAGAAATGGGCCATGGACGCGGGCCAAGTGCCCGCGTCACGCAGCACCCCGGCGCCCAGATCCACATAGGCAAGCACATCGCCCGCCGCGTCGATCAGCGCGGCGGCGCTGCCCTGTCCCACATCCAGAACGACGACTCCTGCGACCGTCTGCGCGGGCAGGACCGAGCGGATGGTCCTTCGCTGGACCACGTGGTCCGACAGGTTGGTGGCGCGCTCGAGCCTGCGCCGCATTGGCTGGGCGAGGGCCGCCGCCTGCATCGCCACCGGACGCCCCTCGCTCTCGATGCTCTCATACAGCACCCCGATGCCATCGGGATCGGGCTGGAGGCGCAGTTCGACCCAGTCTCCCCGCTCGTCGCGAGATACCAGCCAGTGTTGCGCGGCGCGCCCGCGGCTGTCATTGGCGGCGACGTGGCCGGGATCGACCTCGAGCGCATAGATCGGCATCTCTTCGAGGAGGTCGCCATAAGGTCTGACGGCTTCGGGAAAGCTGCGCCCCTGCGCGATCGTGGCGTCGATCGCATCGGCATCGACGGCGTCGAACAGCTCTCGGCTTTCGGGATCGAATCCGATGGACAGCGCATAAAGCCGCGCCGGGGTCGCGTAATCGAACGGATCTCCGAAGAAACGGTTGGACATAATACAAACATCAAGATGGGTTGAAATATCGATACGGTACTACACCTGAGGGTGTTTTCCTAGCATCGTTTCCAACCGATTCCGTGGCAGAGCGCGCCCGTCGCGGCATCCCGCGTCGCCGGGCTTTGCACAGTCGACCGGCGCGAGCAGGCATCTGGCGGCGTCGACATTCTCGAAAATATGCCTGCCTGCGAGCGGTCGGGGGGGAGGCGTGCCACTGTCTGGCACGGTGTGAAGCTTCGAAATCTGTCGTTGGATGTTCCGGGAAGAGGCTTATTTCCGGCGCGGCGTTCATGCGCCCGGGGTTGCCGCTCCCGCGTCTCCGGGCCGAGCGTGGGCCGAAGCGAGACGCGCGGCTCGGGCTGGTCGCCGCGCCCCAACTCTTTGCCTGATGCGACAAGGTAGCAGTCGCCTGTCATCAATACTTCGTTTATGATAGTATCGAGACGTCGGGGGGGCTGTGTCTCCGAGGGAGGTCTCTCCGTCTTTTTTGACCGGAGATTTTGCACGGTGTTGAATTGGCTTGATTTGCTGCGGGGGACCCCCGTGCTGGCCTGTCAGATCGCGGCGCTCCTAGTTGCCGGGTGTGCGCAAACGCTGTTGCCGACAGAAGCGGTGGGCATGTCGAGCGGGACGTCCGGTGCACGTGTCGCAAGTTTCTTCGAAGGCACCGTTTCCGAAATCGTGAGTTTCGAGCCACTGCGCTTCAAACTCGATTGCTGCGATGCGCAGCTCGAGCTCGGAATGTCCGAGGTGCGCGGGTCCTCCGGGGCAAGCCGAGACGCCATCGCCGCCATCCTGTCAAATCGCGAGCTGACCTGCACCGCGTTCTCGGAAGCACCGCCGTCGGGAACCGGGCCGGACAATTACGTCTGGTGCAACACCGCCGACGGTACGCTGCTCTCTTCGATCCTGATCGAGCGCGGGCTGGCGACCGAGAGATGCGAGTTCAGCGGGAACCAGTTCGGAGGCTGCTGACTGAGGAGAAACAACACGGAGGCGTTTAGGGAGGAAGACTTGGGGGACGCGGTTTTTTCGGCCGGCGTTTGATTTAAGACCATGATTTTGATGGAGGAGGAGTGGGGCGATGACAGCGCTTACGCAACAGTATGAATTGAAGAACGTTGATTGGGCGACCTTTGGGAATGGCGACGCAAGAGATGGCAACACCACCGTCACCGTTTCGGGGGTCACCGGGTCACAGAGGTTCGCTTTCCTGTACTGGGGAGAGCTGAACTTCAGCGGATCGAGTGACACCCAGATCACCGTGAACGGAACCGCCGTGACAGGGACGGCGCTCGGCACATCCGTCGACACCTGCTGGGGGTCGGATCAGAGCGTCGGCTATTTCGCGAATGTCAGCGACATCGTGAACGGCGACGGAAGCTACACGATCGAGGGCATGGGCGAAGGCGGGCAGGGTGCCTCGCTCGTCGTGTTCTACGATGATGGCGACGCCACCAACAACCGCGACGTGACCATCTTTGCCGGCAACGACTCGACCAACTCGTCGGGCGCGGTCACGACGATGAACCTCGGCAATCTGGAATACGAAAGCGGCACCTCGACGCTGACGCTCTTTGTCGGCGACGGCCAGAGCTTCACCGACGGCGAGCTGACGATCAACTCGACGCTTCTGGGCACCAACCAGTTTCCGGGCGGTGACGGCGCGCTCTGGGACATCAACACCTATGACATCACCTCGGTGCTGAGCCCCGGCGACAACAACCTGACCGTCAGCCATGTGAGCGAAGGCGACTGCCTGCAGTTCGTGACCGCGATCGTCGACAAGGCCGCGAAGCCGCCGGTGCTCTTCCTCGACTTCGAAACCGCGATCCCGCGCGACTACTATGTGACCTATGCCAGCTATCTCGGGTTCCTCGGGCTCGACGCCCGCGAGACCTCGGCCACCCGTGCCGGGACCGAGCCGCTCGGCGTGTTCACCGCCGCCCAGAAAACCGAGCTTGTGGGGCTGGTGCAGGACATCTTCGACCGCTCCGGCATCGCGATGGATGTGACCTCCACCAAGCCGACCAGCGGTGACTATCACTCGGTGCGGTTCACCTCGACCAAGCTGCGCTACGACACCAACGGCGACGGCACCGACAACGCCCGGCTGCTCGGGCAGGCCTATGAGGGCGTCGACCGCTACAACACCGAGGACAACAACATCGTCGCCGTGCTGATGGATGGCAGCGATGCGATGCTGTCCGTTGCCGAAACCGTCGCCCACGAGGGGGCGCATGCCTTCGGCGCCCGTCACATCAACCCGGTGCAGGGCTCCGGTGGCGAGGTGATGGATTACGACTCGAGCGGGCTCGAAACCTTTGTGAAGACGCCGGCCAACATCACCGAGCCGCCGGTCGACGGCAAGCCCGCCACCAGCGAAACTCACAATCCCGCCTACCACATTCGCCGCTACGTGAACGACGAGAGCGACACGCAGCTGCGCCTTGAGGGGCTGACCCCGGGGACATGGGATCGCACCGCCTTCGAGAACATCCTCTACTCGCTCGGCCTCTCCGATCTGACCCAGTCTCTGAGCGATCTCTACCTTCTCGTGCTCGGAAGAGATCCGCTCGTTGAGGGCGACGACGAGAGCTTTGGCACGCTCATCCCGCTGGCGGAGAACATCGACAGCTCGGGCAACCTCACCTTCACGGTTCCGTCCGGTGCCGAGTTCCGCATCGTCGCATCGACCGACAACAGCGAAGTGCTCGACGCCGTGCTCGAGCTCAATCCGTCCGCAGACGATCCCTATTCCATGACCGCGAACCCGTCGTCGAACCCCTCGGGAACGCTGGTCACGGATGACGGCAGCGGCAATCCGGTTGCGATTGGCGATTTCGCGCTGGAGGTCGAGGAGGTGATCGAGGTCGAGGACGCGGAGGCCCTGCCGCCGCTCTTCGTGTCGATCGACCGTGACATGGAGTCCGAGGCCGGCCCGGATGCGACCGTCACCATCAGCCGTGGCACCGAGACCAGCGGTGACCTCACCGTCGTGCTGTCCAGCACCGACACCTCGGCCGCGACGCTGCCGGGTACCGCGATCATTCCCGATGGCGAGACCGAGGTGGAGGTCAGCCTGACCATGGTCAACGACTTCCGTCTCGACGGGCTGCAGACGACCACCATCCTTGCCTTTGCCGAGGGCTATGACAGCGCGTCGAAGAATTTCGACGTGGTCGATGACGAAACGGCCCTCATCGGCACCGCGGATCCCGATGACCTGATCGGCACGCCGGATCCCGACGGGATCTTCGGCTTCGCCGGTGCTGACCGCATCCAGGGTCTCGAATCGAACGATGTCATCGGCGGCGGTCTTGGCGAAGACACCGCGATCGGCGGCCCGGGGGTGGATATCCTCTCCGGCGGTTCGGATGACGACGTTCTGATCGGCGGGAGCGTATCTCCGGTCGACGAGATCGGGCAGACCAGCGGCGCGCGGGTCTACCGCGTCTTCGGCGCGACGCTCGACCGGCATCCGGACTCGCAGGGCTACGACAACTGGTCGGCGCGACTGGAGAGCGGCGAGATGACGTTGACCCAGGTCATCACCGGCTTCGTCGCCTCTCCGGAGTTCCAGGCCACCTACGGAGCGCTCGACAACGAGGCGTTCGTGACGCTGCTCTACAACAACGTTCTTGATCGTGACCCGGATGCCACGGGCCTCGCCAACTGGACCCAGCGCCTCGAGGACGGCATGAGCCGCGAAGCGGTCGTCCAGGGCTTTTCGCAAAGTCCGGAATACATCGCGAACACCAACGACGCGTCCAGCGCCTATCTGCATGCCGGGGTTGCGGCCCCCTACGCAGATGACGTCTATCGTCTCTACGCGGCGACGCTCGACCGTGAGCCCGACGTGAACGGCCTGACCAACTGGGCGACGCGGATGGGCGAGGGCATGTCCTATGTCGATGTGGCATCGGGCTTCGTGAACAGCCCCGAGTTCCAGGCGACCTATGGATCGCTCGACAACGAAGCCTTCGTGACGCTGCTCTACAACAACGTGCTCGACCGCGATCCGGATGAGACGGGCCTTGCCAACTGGACGCAGCGCCTCGAGGACGGCATGAGTCGCGAAGCGGTGGTGCAGGGCTTTGCCCAAAGCCCCGAATTCATCGCCAAGACGGCCGATGCGTTCGCCGCCTTCATGGCTGCGTCCGAGGGGGACACCTATGACGGCGGCCCGGGCGATGACCTGATGAGTGGCAGCCTGCTGTCGGATCACTTCATCTTCGAGGCAGAGGATCTTGGCCGCGACCGGGTTCTCGAGGTGGACATGTACGATACCGCTTCGTTCACCGGCTTCGGCTATGCCGACGCGTCGGAAGCAAGGGCGCACATGACGGAGGTGAACCTCGATGTGGTCTTTGCCGATCAGGGCGTCTCGGTGATCTTCATGCACACCGATATGGAGACCATCGACGAGATGCAGATCCTGGTCTGAGCCGACCAGCACTTTTGCGACCTCCGAGGGCCGGGAACGCGCGGGCGTTTCTGGCCCTCGGACCGAGATGGCCTGGCGCTGCGCCAGAGAAGCGCGTCGGCTCCCGCGCCGTCCTGACAGATCTTCAACCGACGTCGGTATCGCGGCGGATTGCAACGCGCTCGCCGATGAGGATCACGGAGTTTTCCGAGGAACAGCAAAGGCGTCCTGCGTACCGGGCGGCCCGGCCTCGGGCGTACCGCGAGTGTCCGGGAAACGGGAGCCGGTCGTCAAAACGACCGTACGTGAACCGATCGGGACGGGTTCGGGGGGCGGCTTGCGGTGCTGAGGCGATGGGGCAAGGTCGCGACGCTGGCCGACATGACCTACGGCGCCTGACAGCTGCTTAAAGCTGTCGCGAAACCTATATCCTGCAGGGGAGTAGTGGTGCCCAGGAGACGCGACGAACCGGTGTATCACTGCATATCAGGATCACTCAGAAAATCAGCCAAGCCATTGTGAGAACGTATTGTTTCCATATCACGGCATTCCACATCGGGTCACTTCATACCATATCTTGTGGGTGGATTGAGAGGTGGATTGAGAATGGCCGCGTTGAACAAGCTGACTGCTGCATCGCTGAAATCTTTACCCCCGGGCAAGTACTCAGACGGCGGTGGGCTTTGGTTCTTCAAGCGCGACGAGGACGGCGCACAGTGGTTCGTCCGTGTGACGGTTCATGGTCGTAGGCGTGAGATGGGTCTCGGCGCCTTCCCTGATGTCAGCCTCAAGGAGGCGCGAGCTGCCGCTGAGGATGCTCGCAGGCTCAAGCGGCAAGGCCTTGACCCAATCAAGGAAAGAGAGCGGCGGCGGCGCGAGCGGGAGAAGAACCTTCATGCCCTCGCAGAGGTCGCGGCGGATGCCTTCGAAACGCGCAAGGCTGAGCTGAAGGGGGACGGCAAAGCAGGCCGCTGGTTCTCGCCGCTCGAACTTCACGTTCTCCCCAAACTGGGACAGGTCCCTATCTCGGAAATCGATCAGGTCGACATCCGAAACACGCTCTCCCCAATCTGGAAGACCAAGGCAGAGACCGCCAGAAAGGCACTCAACCGCCTGAACATCGTGATGCAGCACGCCGACAGTCTCGGCCTTGAGGTGAACCTGCAAGCGGTGGAGCGCGCTCGAACGCTCCTCGGTAAGCAGGATCATGTGGCGAAGCACATACCTGCAATGGCATACGCGGATGTCCCGAGCTTCTTTGGCTCGCTGGGCGACGGAAGCACGACGCATCTCGCCCTGCGTCTCCTCATCCTGACAGCCGTACGCTCCTACCCGCTACGCTTCATGCGACTGGACCAGATCGAGGGCGACGTCTGGACCATCCCCGCAAGCGCGATGAAAGGCGGGCGTGGCAAGACGCGGGACTTCAAGGTTCCCCTGTCAGACGCAGCGCTGGCCGTGATCGAACAAGCATCACCGATGGCGCGCGACGGCTACCTCTTCCCGAGCGTGCGAAAGGGCGTCATGTCCGATGCCACGATGGCGCGCTTGATGGAGCGGCGCGGTCTCGTGGAGCGCCCCCACGGGTTCAGGTCCTCCTTCCGGGACTGGATCGCGGAAACAGATGCTGCACCCTACGACGTCGCGGAGATGTGCTTGGCGCACGCGGTCGGAGGTGCGGTCGAAAGGTCCTACAAACGCACGGACTTCTTGGAACAGCGTCGGCCCGTGATGCAGGCGTGGGCAGACCACGTGACCGGAAACGCATCGCACGCCTCGGAGGAAGATTATGGTTACTAAGCAGCATGGACTATTCGGTCAGGAATTTATCACTGAAATGGAAGTATTTCGCACCGCCTACTTTTCTGGAAATCCCGCAGCGCTAATCGAAGCCAACAAGTTTTGTGCCAAGAATGCAGTTCCGCCGCCTGAATGGCTTAGTGAGGAATTTGACCGCATCGTCATAAACCACTTCCTCGGGAAGTCGATCAACAAACGCGGGCGACACGGCGCTCCGCTAACTAAGTATAAAGAAAAGCTCTCCGGATACATTCAGGTGAAATGCTACCTAGCGGTGCGCGCATGGCAGGTTGAACCAAGCGAGCACTTTGAAAAGCTTCCCGAACGCGCAAAGGCTCTTGCAGAGAAACAAGAAATTTCCCCCGAACCCAAAACCAAAGAAGCGGCTTTCAAGATCGTCCACAAGATCCTTCAAGGTGGCCCGTACAAATGCACGCTGGGTTCACTCCGAACACTTGTTAAGAAAGAAGTGCCGAAACAGTTCGAGCCGGAAGAGCAAAATAGTGAAAATCATGAATTCGGAAAATATAGCTTTAGCGAACTTGTGAACTTGGAGGGCCGGTCATCTGAGTTGGATCTCTCCTTGCATGGTTGGGATGCAGAAGAAGAGTTGTTTGGAAAAGAGATCGCTGAGTTTTTTAAATGTGGGTTCGACGCCTGACCCTGAAGGACTTGCTCTGAGTGGGAAAAAAATGGGGGCATTTTGTTCCCAATGACAACGAATTTTCGGCGTGCTTACTTGGTCACAGACAGCCACGGAGTAGCACGATGAGCCTTATGACGAGCCGAACCCTTTGCGAATACCTTGACCGCTCGATCAGCAGTATAAATAGAGACGTTGCCAAGGGGCGACTTCCAAAGCCGATCAAACTTGGCCGCTACCGCTATTGGCGGCTGGACGAGGTCGAGAAGAGCCTCGAAGTTGCTCGTAAAAATATCTTGAAGCCATCTTCGGCGGATTGATCAAATCCTACTCCTGCTGAGTTGCGACGTTTCAACAATGAGGACTGCGTTTTAGTGAACTCAAGTTCACGGGCCGAGAAGCCTCCTCGATCTAGGTCATGATCATGAACATGCACTCCCAGACGCATTATCTCCATGAAAAGCTATATGCTCCCGTCTCGGAGAATGGCTGCTTTCTCCCTGTTGGCGACGGCGCGACACACCATTGCGAGGAAGACATCGCAACCCTGAAGAAGCTCCTCAGATATGAAAAAAAGCGTCGAAAAGCGGTGGCTCATAAAATCAAAGAGCTTGGGGTTTCCAACAAGAAAACCCAGAACGCTATAAGGCAGTATCTTCGATCCAAGGACGTCCTTACGGCGTGCATTTTTAAGGCGACGATCCGCCTCCCACTTTCAAGGCGAGTTCCTCTGACGACCATCCTTGAGAAGGCCAAGGGGACGCAGATCCTCAAGGGTATCACGGAAGAATTCAAGGTCTCGGTCAAGAAGAAGTCCAGCGGCAAAGGTGTGCGCGTCCTTGCGGATTTCGGCCTGATCGCGAGGGGCGCGCAGATTGCATGTTACAATGTCATCCGCCTGCAGACGACACGTCAGCCATTTCAGTTCCCCGGCAAAGGCCACGTCGACTTAGTGGCCCTTGCCCTAGATCTCATACAACAGGAGGGCTTTACCCATGTAGCGGAGTTAGACATCTCCAACCACTACGGCAGCTTCGAGCCCCAAAAACTCAAAAGCTGTCTCACCATCCCCCCGGGAGCCGTCAACCACGTCCTACTCGCTTCGACTGGGTCTCCGGTGTTCCCTTCGGGAAAGACTACTCCGATGTTATTAGCCTCCATCCCACCGGGTATACCACAGGGTGGCCTTGCTTCCAACGCAGTAGCAGCGTGGAGCGTATCTCATCTTGATGCAGACTTCGGTCCCGACATCAGGTTGATCAACTACGCTGACAATTTCTTTCTATTCGGAAAGACTGCCGCCGCCGTGGAACATGCGCGAAGCACCCTGAGTGAAGCTGTTGCTAAGCTGCCCGGTGGGACATTCCACCTGCATGGAGGCGAGATCGTTGAGTGCGCGGTCGGCTTCAAGATGCTCGGATATGATATTTGGTTCGGTGGCGAGTGGAACTGCACGCAAACAGATAACAAACATCTTGATTTCATGGTGGCCTTCTCTGAGCAGAGCGATCGGGTCGAGCGCCTTTTCGAAGCCTCTACGAACTCAAAGTTTGCCCACATCAGAACAACAGCACTTCATGAATTTCGGGCATTGATCTCTATGGCGAAGAACTGGTTCGACAAGCAAAAAATCTGCAACCTCCTTCTTTTGGGATTAGGAGATCCCGAAGGCGTTGTTGAACAGATACTTTATATTGCCGAAACCTTCAACGTCACAAACGAAGAATTGAAACGAGCGTCAGACCCCTTCAGCCTGCACTATCACCAATTGAGTATTAGCGAGCTTGCGATCTACGGATAGCGGATCTATTATTCGACATCGTTTCCTTGGCGGTTTAAAATATCCCAACTCAACCCGCCGAAGGCGATCTGCTTGTTCCATGAGGGCGACCAATCTCTGACTGATCATATCCCGCGCTTGTTGCCGGAGGCCTATTCCAGACGAGGCTTCGATGACAAGACGATGGACGCGCTCAGAGGCAGGCTTTCAGTGTCAGCCCCCTGCAAGCTCAGACCGAAACAGCTCTGACACCCTTTTCTGCGGGCTATGCCACAAGAAAGTTGACTGGGATCGGTTCGGCGACCGCGAGGAACGTGTCGAATGTAGCTGCGGCAACGCCACGTCGGTTTCGGAGGTGGAAGAGATGGTAGTGCCCCGAGAGATGGTGTAAGAGCGCCGACCTTCGGAGAGGTCCAAGGCT
>NZ_JBYNAH010000368.1:0-2735 GCF_059781815.1 Salipiger sp.
CCTGGCGCTTCCGGTCACAGGCTGCGCCACCAAGAGCAGCGATCCTGCGACAATGGACAAGCAGGTTCTGGTCGAGACGATCCTGACCGAGGGCGCGCTGTCCGTGTTCAAGGCGCCCGGTGCCGGTGAAATGATCCAAGCGACGGCAGCGCTGCCTCAGGCAACCAAGGGCTACCTGATCACGACGCTGGAATCGAAGCGGCGCGATCTCGGGACCGAAGCCGCCTTTGCCGAAGGTGCCGAGCAGGAGCGGCTCGACGCCGAGTATGACTGGGTCGATGCCAACCTGCGCTGCATCAACACCGGCGACTGTGCCGATCTGCACCGGCTGCAGGCATCGCGCAAGGCCGCCGCTGTTCTGGCGCAGCAGGGCGGCGATTCCGGTGACAGCGGAGGCCATTCCGACTGATCCCATGCGGGAGGCCTGACGATGCACAAGCGCATCTTTCTGAAATGGCTTGCGGCGGCCTCGGTGTCGCCGCTTGCGGCGTGCGAGGTCTTTGAGCCGCACGCCATTGAGCCTGTTCTGTCCACAAAATCCGCCGTCTTCGTTCCCGGCTATTCGCCCGCCGGAGCGGTGCTCGAGAACGAGCCAGCCGACAGCCGCCGGCGGCGCTCGGCGCGTGGGCCGCAGACGCTTCTGACCCGCGTCGGCATGGACGGAACGGTGCGGCAGGCGGTCTTTCCGGTGATCGGCCATGACGTTGCCATCGCCCCCGACGGGCGCACGGGCTTCATGGGGCGGATGAACCTCGGCGGCGGTGCCGAGGCCGCGCATCACGTGATTTTCGACGCCGAAACGCTCGAGATGATCGCCGACGGGCGGCCCATCGCGGCGGACTGGCGCGGGGGCGGACACGGGCTCTATCTGCCGGACGGCACGCTGCTCTGCTCGGAGCGCGCGCCGCTGGTGGGCTATGACGGAAACCCGCGGGCGCATGACGGGCGGATCTCGGTGCGCGATCCACAGAGCCTGAAGGTGTTGTCCAGTTTCAGCTGCCACGGCATAGATCCGCACGAGATCCGGCTGACCCGAGATGGCCGCCACCTCGCGGTGGCCAATTACGGCTCGACCGCGGCGTCAGGGGCGGCGAAGAAATCCGCGCCGCGCCATATGGTCGAAGCCTCGGTGACGATCATCGAGATCGGCAGCGGCCGGCTTGTGGAGCGCGCCACGGTGACCGATCCCGGCACCGAGCTGCGCCATGTCGCCCTCGGGGCCGATGACCGCAGCTTCGCGATCCGCTGCAGGCTCGGCAGGCCGGGAGAGGATGCCACGTTGCGCCGCCGTATCAATGCCTCGGAGCCCGACCGCACCGCCGATCCCGACAGCAGCTACCTTCCCGCCGCGCCGGTGATGTTCGCGCCCGACAGCACCGAGCCGGTACGGCTCGCGTCGCGGGAGGCGCCGGCTCATCTGCGCCATGGCCTTTCTGTGGAGTATGATCCGCTGAACGACGAGTTCATCGCGAGCTTCCCCTCGTCGCATCGGCTGATGGTGTTTTCTGCCAGCGACGGGCACGTGAAGCGCTCCATCGACACGCGGCAGATCGGCCTCGACTACCCCTGCGGCCTGGCGCTGCTGGGCGAGGGGCCGTTCTATGCGCTTGCCGGATATTGGCAGGATCTTCTGGTCATGCGGCGCGGAACCCACCGTCCGGAGCGCCGGCTTTCGCAGCACGTGACCTTCTACGGCCACAGCCACATGACCGCAGCCTGAAGGCCATGCGTGTCTGCGGTGCGGCATCGCGCCACGCGATTCGCACGGCAGGCTGTGAGTCGCATCGCGCCGAATCAACTTTGCCGCATTTGTGTGCGGTTTTTCGCACGAGCGGGAATGCGCCGTGTGCGGATTTTCGCACAAGACTGTGGCGGGCGGCTTGATCGACGTGTCGCTGAGGTCGGGTAAGATTCTGATTTGAAATATAAAAATGCCCATTTTTGCAGTGCCACGCGCCGCCTCTTGATGCAATTTCTGCATGGCTGTCTTGTGCCCAGCGAAGGGCCGGCAGGGGAGCGGGCCCTCACTCATCATCACTTCGGGAGGATACCGATGAAGAAGTTTCTGATGACTGCCGTGGCCGCTGCGGCCCTCACCACCGGCGCCACCGGCGCGATGGCGGCTTGCGACGATGGCGAAGTCGTCATCAAGTTCAGCCACGTCACCAACACCGACAAGCACCCCAAAGGCATCGCCGCCTCGCTGCTGCAAGAGCGCGTCAACGAGGAAATGAACGGCAAGGCCTGCATGGAGGTCTACCCGAACTCCACGCTCTACAACGACGACCAGGTTCTCGAGGCGATGCTGAACGGCGACGTCCAGATGGCCGCGCCCTCGCTGTCGAAGTTCGAGCAGTTCACCAAGGTGTTCCGCATCTTCGACCTTCCCTTCATGTTCGTGAACATGGATGCGGTTGACGCGTTCCAGAACTCGGAAACCGGCCAGGAGATGAAGGAATCCATGGTCCGCCGCGGCCTGCTCGGCCTTGGTTTCTGGCACAACGGCATGAAGCAGATGTCGGCCAACAAGCCGCTGCTGATGCCCGAAGATGCCGCCGGCCTGAAGTTCCGCGTGCAGCCCTCCGAGGTGCTCAAGGCGCAGTTCGAGGCGCTTGACGCCAGCCCGCAGCCGATGGCCTTCTCGGAAGTCTACGGCGCGCTGCAGACCGGCGTTGTCGACGGTCAGGAAAACACCTGGTCCAACGTCTACGGCCAGAAGTTCTTCGAAGTGCAGG
>NZ_JBYNAH010000095.1:0-14325 GCF_059781815.1 Salipiger sp.
CTTCACGAAAAGTGATGAAAGATTAAGTATTCATGTCTTCATGTGATTGGTATGCTGATGGGCGACCCATCTGTAAAACGAATATCTCTGATCCCTCTCATCACGAAATCCGATTTATGCGCAATCTCGACATCACCACGCTTCGTTCCTTCGTTGCCGTCGCCGAGGCCGGCGGCGTCACCCGCGCCGCGGGATTCTTGAATCTCACGCAATCGGCGGTCTCGATGCAGCTCAAGCGCCTGGAAGAGACGCTGGGCCTTGCGTTGCTCGACCGCTCGGGGCGCGGTGTCAGTCTCACGCCGGCGGGCGAGCAGCTGCTGAAATACGCCCGCCGCATGGTCGAGTTGAACGACGAGATCTATGCCCGGCTCACCATGACTGACTGGGAGGGCGAGCTGGTGTTGGGCGTGCCGCACGACATCGTCTACCCGGTGATCCCGCGCGTGATGAAGAAGATGCAGCGCGATTTCCCGCGCGTGCGCCTGCAGCTCATCAGCTCCTATACCGCGGCGCTCAAGGAGCAGTTCGCCCGTGGCGAGGTCGACGTGATCCTGACCACCGAGGTCGAACCCGGCGACGGCGCCGAGGCGCTGCTCGAGGTGCCGCTGCGCTGGTACGGCGCGCCGGCGGGCGGGGCGTGGAAGACCCGCCCCCTGCGCATCGCCTTCTCGCGCCGCTGCGGCTTCCGCCCGGTGGCGATCTCGCTGATGGAGCGCGAAGGCTTCGACTGGGAGCTGGCGGTGGATTCCGAAAGCGACCGCACCATCGAGGTGTCGGTCTCGGCCGATCTTGCGGTGACGCCGATCCTCGAGGGCCACGCGCCGGGGCATTTCGAGATGATCCCGCCGGGAGAGCTTCCCGAGCTGGGCACCCAGAAGATCTGCCTTTACGCCTCGAGTGCCCGCCCGCAGCTCATCGAGCCGCTGCTCGAGGCCCTGCGGTCGGAGTTCTTTGCGCTGCGCGGGCGGCGCGAGATCGCTGCGGAATAGGCTCTGGCACCAAAGTCCATGTGTGCGGTCGTGGTTCGGGGCGATATGTCGCGCTGCGTGTGGGCGCGCCCCGACAACGGGGGCGCACGCCCGGATCGCAGTTTCAGTTTTTTGAAATCTGTGCGGGCCTAGGCACCGATGCGGATCACAACCTTGCCGGTCGACTTGCGATCGCGCAGCAAGCTGAGCCCGTCGGCCACTTTTTCCAGCGGAAGCACGTGACTCACATGCGGGCGAATCTTCTTCTGGTCGTACCAAGCGAACAGCTGTGCCAGCGATCCGGTGAGAATCTCCGGCTTGAACGTCAGGTAGCCGCCCCAGTACAGGCCCATGACGGTGAGATTCTTCACCAATAGGTGGTTTGCCTTGATTTGGGGAACCTCTCCGCTTGCAAAGCCAATGCTCAAAATTCGGGCTTCGGGCTTGCACGAGCGGAACGCGGCGGTGAACTGATCCCCGCCGACGGCATCGTAAACCACGTCCGACCCGCCAAGCGCGAGCACCGCCTCGCGGATGTCCTCGGTGCGGGCGTCGATGAGATGATCGGCCCCCGCCTGTCGGGCCACCTCGAGCTTCTCCGCGCCGCGTGCGCAGGCGATGACGGTGGCGCCCATGAGCTTGCCGATCTCGACCGCCGTCAGTCCGACACCGCCTGCCGCGCCAAGCACGAGGAGGGTCTCTCCGGGCTGCAGGCCCGCGCGATGATCAAGCGCCAAGTGACTGGTTCCATAGGCAATCTGGAAGGCGGCGGCATCTTCGAAGCTCATGCTGTCGGGGATCTTCACGGCGCGCGCGGCATCGAACACGCCATACTCGGCCAGCCCGCCCTGACCACCGAAAACCGCCACCCGGTCGCCCGACGCGAACCCGCTCACACCGTCACCGATCGCGTCGATCGTGCCGGCCACTTCCATGCCCATGGTGAAGGGCACCGGAGGGGTATCCTGGTACTTCCCTTCAATCATCAGCAGATCCGCGAAATTGAGCCCGCAGGCCCCGATCCGCAGTCTAATCTGCCCTGACGCGCATTCAGGAATGCCTATATCCGTTAGGGTAGGTTGCTTTTCATGTGAGCTGAGAACAAAAGATAGCATACGGGCCTCGTGGAACGTGATCGTGAAAGTGACGGTGCTTTTGTTAATTTGTCAAATCTCGATCCACCCCCATATGTGCTTAAGTGGTACGTGCATCCACAACCTGTAGATGCGCATAGTAGACTGTATTTACCGTATCGGGCGCATCGCGCTTGATCCGGAGGCCTGCGGCGATGTACTCTCCCGCAGGCTGTTAGAAGATCGCTGGATGCGTGTGCGTGCATTCAGAGCCAATTGCGCCCCCGGCGCAGGAAGAATTAGTCGCCCCTGTTACGGGGTGTGGTAGAAGGAAACGCCAATGACGCATCCCGTGGACGTCCATGTGGGCAAACGCATCCGTCACCGCCGCTGGCTGGTGGGGATGACGCAACAGCAACTTGCCGAACAGGTCGGGATCAAGTTCCAGCAGATCCAGAAGTACGAGACCGGCGCCAACCGCGTCAGCGCCTCCCGCCTCTGGGATATTGCCGATGCGCTTGAGGTGCCGGTGAGTTTCTTCTTCGAGGGCATCGACTCCGAGCAGGAGGTCCCGGAAGAGGCCGCTGCCGCCGCGATGCCGGCCGACATCCTCGGCGACAAGGAAGCGCTCGACCTGGTGCGCTCCTACTATGCAATCCCCGAGAACCAGCGCCGTCGCTTGTTCGAACTGGCTCGCGTCCTGTCCGACGTGGCTTGAGCCTGCGTCGCCGCTGCGCTAGCTGATTTTCAAGAAAATCAGCGAGGTGGCGGCGATGGCCGATATTTCTGAAAATCTGGCCAACGAACTCTGGGACACGGCGCACGCGCTGGCGGATGCCGCGCGTGCGGCGATCCTGCCGCATTTCCGGGCCCATGGCCTCGATGCAGAGAACAAGCAGGCCGAGGGGTTCGACCCGGTGACCGTCGCCGACCGCGCTGCCGAAGAGGCGATGCGCGGCCTGCTGGCGGCGCGCCGGCCCGAGGATGGCATCCTCGGCGAAGAGCTTGGCACCACCACTGGCAGCAGCGGGCTGACCTGGGTGCTCGATCCCATCGACGGCACCCGCGGCTTCCTCAGCGGCACGCCCACATGGGGGGTGCTGATCGCGCTTTCGGACGAGACCGGGCCGAAGCTCGGCATCATCGACCAGCCCTATACCGGCGAACGCTTCTGCGGCGGGCTTGGCCGCGCCGCCTGGAGCGGCCCCTTGGGCGATTTCGCACTGTCGACCCGGCGTCCGCGCGGGCTCGACGAGGCGATCCTCTTCACCACCTTCCCCGAAATCGGCACCGAGGCCGACTGCACCGCCTTTACCCGCGTCAAGGACCGCGCCCGGCTGACCCGCTACGGCATGGATTGCTATGCCTACGCGCTGCTCGCCGCTGGGCAGATCGATCTGGTGATCGAGGCCGGGCTCTACCCTTACGACGTGCAGGCGCCGATCGCGGTGATCGAGGCGGCGGGCGGTATCGTCACCAACTGGGAGGGCGGCCCGGCGCATGAGGGCGGCCGTGTGCTCGCCGCCGCCAATGCCGAACTCCATGCCGAGGCACTGGCTTTGCTCAAGGGCTGAGCGGGAAACAGCCACACAAACGGCAGGATTCGGCACTGATGTGAGGTCGTAACTTCCATTCCCGGGCGGAAGCGGCCAGTCTCCGGTCAGACCCGACGGAGCGCCGCAGAATGACCGAGATCCTGATCCGAAACGCTCATAGCGTGCTCACCATGGATGACGCCGGCAGCGAATTTGCCGGCGCGGACGTGCTGATCCGCGACGGCGTGATCGCGCAGATCGGGGAGGGGCTCGCGACCTCGGGCGAAGTGGTCGAGGCCGCGAACTGCGTGGTGACGCCGGGATTGGTGAACACCCACCACCACCTCTACCAGACCCTGACCCGCGCGGTGCCCGGCGGGCAGGACGCGCTGCTCTTTGGCTGGCTCAAGACACTCTACCCGATCTGGTCGCGCTTCGGCCCGGAAGAGATGCGCATCTCGGCCCTGACCGGGCTCGCCGAGCTGGCACTCTCGGGCTGCACGCTGACCTCGGACCACCTCTATCTCTATCCCAACGGCGCGCGTCTCGACGACACCATCGACGCCGCCAGCGAGATCGGCCTGCGCTTCCACGCCACCCGCGGCGCCATGAGCATTGGCGAGAGCGACGGCGGACTGCCCCCCGATGCGCTGGTCGAGCGCGAGGAGGCCATTCTCGAGGATTGCATCCGCGTCATCGACAGCTTCCACGATCCGCGCGAAGGCGCGATGGTGCGCGTCGGCGTGGCGCCGTGCTCGCCCTTCTCGGTGAGCCGCGAGCTGATGCGCGACGCGGCGCTGCTGGCGCGCGACAAGGGCGTGATGATGCACACCCACCTTGCCGAGAACGACGAGGATATCGCCTATTCCGAGGCGCAGTTCGGCTGCCGCCCCGGCCAATACGCCGAGGAACTGGGCTGGACCGGGCCCGATGTCTGGCATGCGCACTGCGTGAAGCTCGATGGGCAGGAGATTGATCTCTTTGCGCAATCCCGCACCGGGGTGGCGCATTGCCCGTGCTCGAACTGCCGCCTCGGCTCGGGCATTGCGCCGATCCGCGAGATGGTCGACGCAGGTGTGCCGGTGGGGCTGGGCGTCGACGGGTCGGCCAGCAACGACAGCTCCAACCTCGTGGCCGAGGCGCGGCAGGCGATGCTCTTGCAGCGGGTGTCGCGCGGCGCCGACGCGATGAGTGCGCGCGAGGCGCTGCGGCTTGCCACCCGGGGCGGGGCCGAGGTGCTGGGCCGCCACGACTGCGGCCAGATCGCGCCGGGCAAGCGCGCCGATCTGGCGCTGTGGGATGTCACCGGCATCGACAGCGCCGGAAGCTGGGACAAGGCGGCGCTGCTGCTTGCCGGGCCACAGCGGGTGCGGCACCTCTTTGTCGAGGGGCGGCAGGTGGTGCGCGACGGGCTGCTCACCACCATCGACCTCGGCGCGACGCTGGCGCATCAGGACGCGTTGGCGACGCGGCTCGCCGGGCTATCATAAACGAAACCTCAGGACGGATCCGGCAGGGATCTTGCAGACGGCACAAGGGAGAACAGACCTTGAAACAGATGATTTCGGCAGCGGCTCTGCTGCTCGCGGCGGGATGCGCGTCGCAGACCCCTGAAATCGGCAGCCGGAGCGATCTGCGCACACCCGCGGCGCTCGCCGTTGTGCAACCGGCAGCGGCGACCACGGTTCCGTCGCTCAACGCCTTCCGCGCATCGCACGGGCTCGGCACGCTGTCGCGGTCGCCGCAGCTTCAGGCCGTCGCCGAGGCGCACGCCCGCGACATGAACCGGATGAACACCATGAGCCACACCGGATCCGATGGCAGCAGCCTTGTCGACCGGGTGAAGCGCGTCGGCTATCGCTATAGAACCGCTGCAGAAAACATCGCCGAGACCCGCAACGGCATGGACAATGCAATGCTGCTCTGGATCAACTCGCCGGGCCACCGCAGCAACATGCTCAAGTCCAACGTCACCGAATACGGGCTCGCGAGCTCGGGCAATTACTACGCCATGGTGCTGGGCGCACCGCGCTGACGCCGCAACAGGCGATTTGGCGCCCAGTCGGCGTGGCGGGCTGGCGCGTGGCGGCCGATGTGATAGCTCTGCCGCGCCAGATGACAGGAGACCCGATGAAAGCGCTCGCGACCCTCTTGCTGCTTGTCCCGCTTGCCGCCTGCGTCGAGATCGACGTGCGTGACGATGCGCCGGCAGGCACCGCCTCCACGACCAAGACCACGGCTGCCCCGAGCACCGCGACAACGCCGGGCGTCCGCGCGGGGGAGAACGCCCCGATCCAGTCGGTCTATGGCAGCACCGGCTGCCCGGCGGGCAGCGGGATGACCGCGGACCAGAGCTTTGCCGCTTACCGCGCGGGCAAGGGGCTTCCGGCGCTGCGCCGCTCGCCGGCGCTGGCCTCGGCCGCCGCCGCTCATGCGCGCGACGCGGCCCGCCAGCAGACCGTGACCCATCTGGGCTCCAACGGCAGCTCGGTGACCACCCGCGTCAAGGCGGCGGGCTATCCGCTGCAGCACGTCCACGAAAATGTCGGCTGGACCCCCTGCGGCTTCGATTTCGTGCTGAAGAGCTGGACAGGCTCGCCCTCGCATCTCGAGACCATGATCAGAACCGATGTCAGCGATTACGGCATCGGGCGCTCGGGCGAGTACTGGGTGCTGATCACCGGCCAGCCGAAGTAAGCGCCGCTCAGCGCTTGCGGCCCGCCACCCAGGTCGAGGCGACGGCGCGGTCGTCGCCCATCATGATCGTCGGGAAAAGCGCCTCCCAGATGTCGCTGGCCTGCGAAACGCGCTGCGCGATGGCCGGCGTCGAGGCGAGATCGAGCACGATGAAATCCGCCTCCATGCCGGGGGCGAGATTGCCGATGCGGTCTTCCACATGCAGCGCCCGGGCCGAGCCCTGCGTCGCCAGCCACAGAAGCTCCGAGGCGTGCAGCGGGCGGTGCCGCAGCTGGCCAATCTCGTAGGCCGCAGCCATGGTGCGCAGCATGGAAAACGACGAGCCGCCGCCGGTATCGGTGGCGAGGCCGATGATCTGGCCCTCCTTCGTCAGCCCGTCCATGTCGAAGAGACCGGAGCCGATAAAGGTGTTCGAGGTCGGGCAGTGGATCAGCGAGGCCCCAACCTCGCGCAGCCGCTCGCGCTCGCGCGGCTCGAGATAGATGGCGTGGCCGTAGAGCCCGCCGGCGCCCAGCAGCCCATAGGCCTCGTAGGTGTCGAGATAATCGCGCGCCGAGGGGTAGAGCGATTTCACCCAGGCGATCTCGTCGGTCTGCTCGCTCAGGTGGGTCTGCATCAGGCAATCGGGATGCTCGGCCCAGAGCGCCCCCAGCGCCTCGAGCTGCGCCACAGTCGAGGTCGGCGAAAAGCGCGGCGTGATGACATAGGAGGCGCGGCCCTTGCCGTGCCAGCGGCTCAGCAGCGCCTTGCTGTCGTCATAGGCCGATTGCGCGGTGTCGCGCAGGCCTTCGGGGGCGGTGTCGCGGTCCATGCAGGTCTTGCCGGCAAAGACCCGCATCCCGCGCGCCTCCGCCGCCTCGAAGATCGCGTCCACCGAGGCGGGGTGGATGGTGCAATAGGTGCAGACCGAGGTGGTGCCGTGATCGAGCAGCAGGTCGAGATAGCGCCCCGCCACAGCGCGGGCATAGGCCGGGTCGGCAAAGCGCATCTCCTCGGGGAAGGTGTAGTGGTTGAGCCAGTCGATCAGCCGCTTGCCCCAGCTCGCGATCATGCCGGTCTGCGGGTAATGCGCGTGGGCATCGACAAAGCCCGGCAGGATCAGCCCCTCGCCATGATCGACCAGCTCGGCCCCGGGATGGGCGGCGCGCATCGCATCAGAGGGGCCCACGGCAAGAATCCGGTCGCCCTCGACCACAAGCGCGCCATGGCGCTCGTGCCACGCGGCGTCGTGGCCCTCGTCGAAGGGCGAGCCGTCAAAGCTCAGGACCTGTCCAAGATGTAGCGTCGCCATGGTGTCTCCGATGCAAACCCGCCGCAGCATGAAGCGATGGGGCGGCGAGCGCAATGTGCCCTGTTGCTTGCCGTCGCGATCCCCTAATCTGCGGCGAAACGGCAGGCAGCGGAGCAGCGATGACCCAGGAACCGGAACAGGCCGTCGAGGATCAGGACGAGCGCGATGACGATGACGCCTACGCGCTGAGGCCCAAGAACGTCACGGCGATTCTCTACGCCGTCGATATCGACGACCGCGACCAGCTGGTCGAGCTGCTCGAGCCGCTGCACCCGGCCGACATCGCCGACATGCTCGAGCAGATCAACGCCTTCGACCGGATGCGGCTGATCAAGCTCTATGGCAAGGAATTCGACGGCGAGATCCTGTCGGAACTCGACGAGTCGATCCGCGAGGAGGTGATCCGCACCCTGCACCCCGAGGTGCTGGCCGAAGCGGTGCGCGAGCTCGAATCCGATGACGTAGTCGACCTGCTCGAGGATCTCGACGAGGCCCAGCAGGAGGCCATCCTCGAGGTGCTCGAAGACAGCGACCGCGTCGCCGTCGAGCAATCGCTGACCTATCCGGAATACTCCGCCGGCCGCCTGATGCAGCGCGAGGTGGTGATGGCCCCCGAGCACTGGAATGTGGGCGAGGCGATCGACTACCTGCGCTCGACCGAGGACCTGCCCGAGCAGTTCTACCACATCGTGCTGGTCGACCCGAAGCTGCGCCCCATCGGCAATGTCGGGCTGGGCCGGCTGATGGCCTCGCGCCGCGAGGTGCTGCTGCGCTCGCTGATCTCCGAGACCTTCCACGTCTTCCCGGTGACCCGGCCGGAAGGCGAGGTCGCCTATGCCTTCAACCAGTATCACCTGATCTCGGCCCCCGTGGTCGACGAAAGCGAGCGGCTGGTCGGGGTCATCACCATCGACGACGCCATGGCGGTGCTCGACGAGGAGCACGAGGAAGACATCCTGCGCCTCGCCGGTGTCGGCGAGGAGAGCCGGCTCTCGGACACGGTGCTCGAGACCACCAAGCAGCGCCTGCCATGGCTGGCGGTGAACCTGATGACAGCGATCCTCGCCAGCATCGTGATCGCCCAGTTCGAGGACGTGATCGCGCAGGTTGTGGCGCTGGCGGTGCTTATGCCGATCGTCGCCTCGATGGGCGGCAATGCAGGCACCCAGTCGCTGACTGTGGCGGTGCGGGCGCTGGCCACCAAGGACCTCACCGGCTCCAACGTCTGGCGCATCATCCGCCGCGAGGGCACCGTGGGGCTGGTCAACGGCGCGGCCTTCGCGCTGGTGATGGGGGTTCTGGAATATCTCTGGTTCGGCTCGGCGGTGCTGGGCATGGTGATCGCCGCGGCGATGGTGATCAACATGCTGGTGGCGGGGCTCGCGGGGATCGTCATCCCGGTGGTGCTCGACCGGCTCAAGGTCGACCCGGCGCTGGCCTCCGGCACCTTCGTGACCACGGTGACCGACGTGGTGGGCTTCTTCGCCTTCCTCGGCCTCGCCAAGGCGGTTCTGTTGTGAGCGACGCTGCTCTGGCCGAGGCAAAGGCGGCGGCGCGCAAGGGCGCGCTCGCCCGGCGCAAGGCGGCCCATGCCACCGATGCCGGCAACGGGGCAGGGCGGCTGTCGGAGCTGCTCGCGGGCCATCGCGGCGTGCCGCTAGCGGGCTACCTGCCGATCCGCAGCGAGATCGATCCGCGTGCCGCGATGGCCGAGGCCTCGGCCTATGGCCCGGTCTCGGTGCCGGTGATCGAGGGGCAGAGGCAGCCGCTGCGCTTCGCCCTCTGGGAGCCCGAGATGCCGCTCGTCCCGGGCCCCTTCGGCGCGCTGATCCCCGAGGCGCCCGAGTTCGTCACCCCCGAGATCCTCATCGTGCCGCTGGTGGCCTTCACCCGCGCCGGCGCGCGGCTGGGTTATGGCGGCGGCTTCTACGATCGCACGCTAGCGGCCCTGCGCGGGCAGGGCGCCGCTCTGGCTGTCGGCTTTGCCTATGCCGCGCAGGAGGCCGAGACCCTGCCGCTCGATCCCAACGACCAGCCGCTCGACCTGATCGTCACCGAAACCGAGGTGATCTCTCCGATCTGACGGAACCGGCGCGGCGCTCGCGACGTTGACATGCCGAAGCCCGGGTCCGCCCGGGGGCGCCCTCCACAGACCGGGGCGCCAGCCCATGTTGACGACTAGGAGTGAGAGATATGCCGCAGAACTTTGTTCCTTTCCTGAGCGAAAACGCCCGCACCGAAATGATCGGAATCCTCAATGACCGTCTGGTCGACACCATCGACCTGTCGCACGCGGTCAAGCAGGCGCACTGGAACCTCAAGGGGGTCGGCTTCATCGGCGTGCACGAGCTGCTCGACGACGTGACCGACCACCTGCGCGAGGGCTCCGACATGATGGCCGAGCGCGTCGCGATGATGGGCGGCCTGGCCCAGGGCACCACCCAGACCGTGGCCGAGAAGAGCTCGCTCGAGCCCTATCCCACCGAGCTGGTGACCGTCGAGGATCATGTTCAGGCGCTGGTGAGCCGGTTCAACGACTACACCACCAAGCTGCGCCAGGCAATGGAAGCCGCCGACGAGGCCGGCGACGAGGACACCGCCGACCTGCTGACCGAGGTGAGCCGCACCGCCGAGAAGGACGCGTGGTTCATCGGTTCGAACAGCGCCAAGGCCGCCTGACCGGCGGTCCTGCAAGCAACGCGTGACCAGTACAGGGCGCTCCCGTCGCGGGGCGCCTTTTTCCTGCGTCTCAGCCCGCTGGTGCGTCGACCCTTCGGATCCGCTCCACCAGCAGGATCTCGCAGGCCCCGGCACCGCCATCGTCGCGCACCCGCGAGCTGTGCCAGCGGGCGCCGTTCGGCCCGGTGACGTCGACGAGATAGCCCTCGATCGCCACCACGTCGCCCTTGCCGATCTGCTTCAGCACCCGCCGCCGTGCTGCGTCGGGAAAGACCAGATGGATATTGGCGCTGCTGCGCTTGATCTCGTCGGGATCCAGCCGGGTTTGTGGCCCGGGCTGCCAGTACATGAAGCGACCGCGCTGGCTGATCTCCATCGTCGCGACCTCTTCCGGGTTCGACATCCCGCCCCAGCCGAGCGCCAGGTCGGTGGGGCTGAACCCGGCGGTGCGATCAAAGCGGTAATCGTGCCGGCCAAGCACCAGCGCCTCGATGCTGAAGCGGGCGAAGGCGCGCAGCTCGTGCCCGTTGATCTCCAGTGTCCGCGCCGGCCGCATCACGACCTGCCGCGGCTCCTGTGGCGCCAGTTTGACGCTCATCCCCTCGACCCGTTCGGCGCTGGCAGCGCGATGCCAGAGCGACGGTCCGGCCCGGCTGTCGGCCAGCATCGGCAGGGAAAGCACGATGCCCACCGCCATCACGATCATCATGTATCCGTTGCGCAAAGGGGCCTCTCCCGGTCTCGGCCGGAACAGCCTGCCGCGCAATCGCGGCAACCCTGAGAAACCGCCGCGACCATTCCGCGACTGCACTGCAGCTGCCAGACCGACCATATCGTCTTCTGGCCAAAAAATATCCCGGGGGCCGCGCCCCCAATCAGGCCCACACCCATGGGCAGAGTGCAGGCCTTTCCTGCGCGCCTCGCTGCCGCGCGCAAAAGCGGGCCCCTTCCCGAAGCCCCCTCTCTTCTCTGGTTCAAAAATACCTCGGGGGAGTCGCAGCTCTGCTGCGACGGGGGCAGCGCCCCCATCCCCCCTGAGGTTCAAAGACGCGAGAGCCGCCTCAGAGCGCCCGCCAGCCGATATCGCGCCGGCAGAACCCTTCCGGCCAGTCGATCCCGTCGACCAGCGCATAGGCCCGCTCCGCCGCCTCGGCCAGCGTCGCGCCGCGCGCGGTGGCGTTCAGCACCCGCCCGCCGCTCGCCACGACCTTGCCGTCCTTTTCCGAGGTCCCGGCGTGGAACATCTGGTGGAAGCTGTCCTCGGCCAGCCCGTCCAGCCCGCCGATCACCGTGCCCTTCTCGTAAGACCCGGGATAGCCCTCCGCCGCCAGCACCACGGTCATGGCGTGATCGTCGCCCCAGGTGACCTGCGCCTCCGCCAGCCGCCCCTCGGCGCAGGCCTGGATCAGGTCGAGCGCCTGCGCGCCCAGCCGCATCATCAGCACCTGGCATTCCGGGTCGCCGAAGCGGACGTTGTATTCCACAAGCCGCGGCTGGCCGTTCTCGATCATCAGCCCGGCATAGAGCACGCCGGAATAGGGCGTGCCGCGCCGCGCCATCTCGCGCATGGTGGGACGGATGATCTCCTTGAGCGCCTTCTCCGCCACCGCGTCCGACAGCACCGGGGCCGGGGAATAGGCGCCCATGCCGCCGGTATTGGGCCCGGTATCGCCTTCGCCCACGCGCTTGTGGTCCTGCGCGGTGCCGATCGGCAGCACGTCCTCGCCATCCACCAGCAGGAAGAAGCTGGCCTCCTCGCCGGTCATGAATTCCTCGATCACCACTTCGGCGCCGGCGCCCCCGAAGGCGCCGCCGAACATGTCGTCGATGGCGGCCTCGGCCTGCGCCACGGTCTCGGCGATGATCACGCCCTTGCCGGCGGCAAGCCCGTCGGCCTTGACCACGATCGGCGCGCCCTGGTCGCGGACATAGGCCTTGGCGGGCTCCGCCTCGGTAAAGTGCCCGTAGGCGGCGGTCGGCGCGCTTGCGGCGTCGCAGATCTCCTTGGTGAAGCTCTTCGAGGCCTCGAGCTCGGCGGCCGCCTTCGACGGCCCGAAGACCGGGAAGCCGGCGTCGCGCAGCGCATCGGCGACGCCCGCGGCGAGCGGCGCCTCGGGGCCGATGATGACGAGATCGATGGCGTTCTCGCCCGAGAACTCGACCACCGCGCCGCCATCCTCGATGTCGAGTGAGGCGCATTCGGCGATCTGCGCGATGCCGGCATTGCCCGGCGCCACGATCAGCTTGTCGCATTTGGGGTTCTGCATCACCGCCCAGGCCAGCGCGTGCTCGCGTCCGCCGCCACCGAGAATGAGAATGTTCATGTCCAAAACCCCTTCCGCTTGGTTCTCGCGCCGTCCTAGCGAGGCGGCTGCGAGCGCGCAAGTCACGGCAGCGCCGCGCGCGCCGCCAAACCGCCTGTCACGGGGGCGAAATCGCGCGCGCAGGGCATTTTCTTCCCCGCGCCGCGCCGCTACTCTGCGCGCCATGGATCTTCTCGACGACGACACCGGCAACACCCCCGAATTCTCCGTTTCCGAGCTGTCGGGGGCGGTCAAGCGCGTGATCGAGGGCGAGTTCGCCCATGTCCGCGTGAAAGGCGAGGTCGGACGGGTGTCGCGGCCGCGCTCGGGCCACATCTATCTCGATCTCAAGGATGACCGCTCGGTGATCTCCGGCGTGGTCTGGAAGGGCGTGTCGTCGCGGCTCGAGACCCAGCCCGAGGAGGGCATGGAGGTGGTCGCCACCGGGCGCCTGACCACCTTCCCGGGCCAGTCCAAGTATCAGATCGTCATCGAGGATATCCGCCCGGCGGGGCTCGGCGCGCTGATGGCGATGCTCGAGAAGCGCAAGGCGCAGCTCGCCGCCGAGGGTCTTTTTGACCCGAGCCGCAAGCAGAAGCTGCCCTACCTGCCCGAGATCATCGGCGTGGTGACCTCGCCCTCGGGCGCGGTGATCCGCGACATCCTGCACCGCCTGCGCGACCGTTTCCCGCGCAAGGTGCTGATCTGGCCGGTGGCGGTGCAGGGCAAGGCCTGCGCCCCCGAGGTTGCCCGCGCCATCGAAGGCTTCAACGCGCTGACCCCGGGCGGCGCACTGCCGCGCCCCGACCTGCTGATCGTCGCCCGCGGCGGCGGCTCGGTCGAGGATCTCTGGGGCTTCAATGAGGAAATCGTCGCCCGCGCCGCGGCGGCGTCCAAGATCCCGCTGATCTCCGCCGTGGGCCACGAGACCGACACGACGCTGATCGACTACGTCTCCGACCAGCGCGCGCCCACTCCCACCGCCGCCGCCGAGATTGCCGTGCCGGTCCGCATGGAGCTGCTCGGCTGGACCGGCGAGGCCGGCGCCCGCATGACCCGCGCCATGGGCCAGCGCATCGAGCTGCGCTCGCAACGCCTGCGCGACCTGTCGCGTGCCCTGCCGCGGGCGGAAACCCTGCTCGACCAGCCGCGCCAGCGTCTCGACCTGCTGGGCGAGCGCCTGCCGCGCGGCCTCATTCGCGGCACCGAACAGCGCCGCGTCGCACTCTCCGACGCCGCCGGCGCCCTGCGCCCCTCGCTGCTGTCGCGGGTCATCGCCCATGGCCGCGAATCCCTTGGCCGCCGCACCGACCGCCTGTCTCTGCGCCCGATCGAACGCGAGATCAAACAGGGGCGCGAGCGCCTCGCGACGCTGACCCGCCGCCTCGACGAGGCCGGCCACCGCCGGCTCGAGACCCCGCGCGGCACGCTCGACGGGCTCTCGCGCCTGCTCGAGACCCTGAGCTACAAGGGCACGCTGGCGCGCGGCTACGCGGTGGTGCGCAGCGGCGAGGGCGAGATCCTGACCCGCAAAGCCGCCGCCGAGGCGGCGCCTGCGCTGGAGATCGAATTCGCCGATGGCCGCATACCGCTTGGCGCCCCCGGCTCGGCCATGGCCTCGCCCTTGCCGGCAAAGCCCGCGGCCCCACGTCCGAAACGCAAACCTGCCGCAGACACCCCCGATCAGGGCAGCCTCTTCTGACCGCAGCGCCCCGGCCGCACAAGGCCCCGATCTTCTCTGGTTCAAAAATACCTCGGGGGAGTCCGCGCCTGCGCGGA
>NZ_JBYNAH010000095.1:14335-16431 GCF_059781815.1 Salipiger sp.
GACGGGGGCAGCGCCCCCAAACCCGCGTCCCACAAGACCAAAGGCCCGCCAAAGCGACCCCGCAAGAAAATCCGCCCCTCCGCCTGCGAAAAGCCGCGGCCATCGCCCGACGCCCCGTCTTCTTTACGTCAAAAATACTCCGGGGGAGGCGCAGCTCCGCTGCGACGGGGGCAGCGCCCCCTGCCGAGCTCGACCGGTCTCCCCGGCATAACTAGAGAGCGCCCGCAGCCGCTCTCAGACCCCGATCTCGGGGCCGAGGCACAGCATCGGCGTGTCGTCCTGCCTGGCCTCGTAAAGCACCGTGCTTTCGGGGTTGTTCTCGAACACCGCCCTGAGCCCCGAGCCCTCTCGGAAGAAGCTCCAGCATTGCGGCGTCGGCTGGTCGTCATAGACGAAGCAGATCTGCCCCGACTCCTCGTACCAGACGCCGTCCTTGCACTTGCCGTCGAGGAAGGACCAGCGCACGCGGCGGTCGGGCAGGTATTCCTCGACCCCGTAGGCGTTTCCGGAAAGGCCGAAATAGAGCGTCTTGCCGGCGGTGTAGCGCTCGAACTCGGCGCCGCTCATCGGTTCGGCGGCAAGGCCGGGCAGGGGCAGGCAGGCGAGAAGGAGCGGGAGGATCTGGCGCATGCGCCAACCCTGCCAGAGCTTGCGGCGCCGGGAAAGGGGCACGTCGCCCGGCGGCGTGCAATCCGAGTGAAAATATCGGGTTTGAGCTCCGGCAAGGCAAGCAAAAGACTCGGGATTGAAAGGCCGAGTGAATCTATCAACTATTTGATTTTGTTGAATAAAAATCTTGACCTTCCGTCTGAGCGCGCCTATCTCTTGCTCAACGCCAGCCAGCCACGCACCCAGCGCATCGCCCGGTCCGCAGCCCGCCAGCGACAATCCCGATTTTGTCCCCGGAAGGAGTCCAGCCATGGCCAATGCTGCCTGCAAGACCTGCGCGTTCTACGAAGATCACGTCGCCAACGACGCCCACAAGCTCGACGATGCGGGCCTGTGCCGCGCCAACCCGCCGGTGAGCCAGACCCAGCCCGACAGCCGTGGCCTGTGGCCGGTGGTCAATGCCAGCGACTGGTGCGGCAAGTTCGCCACCGCCTTCGCGGCCGAGTAAGGCCGAGGAACCCGCAAGGCTTCGGTTTCAGCGTAGCGAGTAGAACAGGGCGGGCCAACGCGGCCCGCCTTTTTCGGTTCTGCCTCAGGCCCCGCTCCAGCGCCGGGCGCGGCGGTCCATCAGCCGTCGCCAGACCGGCGGCACCAGCGCCAGCACCGCCATCACCGGTAGTGAATGCGGCAGGATCGGCATTGCCTCGCGGTCGATCTCGAGGCCCGGGTAGGGGCGGGCCGGGCGGGCGTGGTGATCGGAATGGCGCGGCGCGTTTAGCATCAGCGCCGAGGAGGCCGGCATCGGCGCGTTCCAGCTGTGCTGCGGCCCCACCGGCTCGAGACGCCCCCCGGCCAGCTTGCGGCGCCTCAGCCCGTAATGCTGCACGTAATCCGACAGCAGCAGCTGCGCCTGCGCATAGACGCAGAGCCCGAGCAGCGCCAGCGCCCCGGCCCAGCCCGCCAGCAGCGAGGCCAGCCCCAGCGACAGCACCGCGCTGGCTGCATAGATCACATAGGGGTGCAGCCCCCGTCGCGACGCGGCGCGGCGGCGCAGCGCGGTTTCGGCCCACAGCCCCTGCCGGAAGCTGCCGATCCAGGCGCGTGGTGCAAAGGCATAGTAGCTCTGGCCCAGAGGCGCCGAATTGGGGTCGCCATCGGTGGCGGCGTACACGTGATGCACCCGCAGATGCGCCGAGACGTGATGGCCGAAGAGCAGCGCGCAATAGACCGCGACGCCGAGCCGGCGCAGCCGGCGGTCGGGGCGATGGATCAGCTCGTGGGCGTTCGAGTTGCTGACCTGCCCGAGGAACAGCGACAGCGCGAGGAACAGCGCCACCCGGGCCGGTAGGTCATGCCCGCCGCCACCGGCGATGGCCCAGGCTCCGCCGTAGAGCAGCGGGAAATGCAGCAGCCCCAGCGCCACGGCAAGCCCGTCCCCGGCGGGAAACTCCTCTCCCGGATGGTCGGGCGCGGCAAGTGCGGCAAGC
>NZ_JBYNAH010000095.1:16441-17788 GCF_059781815.1 Salipiger sp.
TCGAGCAGGAACACCCCGACCGTGATCCCGAGCAGCGCAGCCAGCGCCCAAACACCGCCCCAAACCCCGCCCGAGACGATCGCCGCCCCGAGCAGCGCCGCCATTGCCAGTGTCGCGATCGCGAAACGCGCCATCTGTCGTCCTCTAACCCGTCAAACCCTAAGAATTGCTGAACACGGCGCAGGTGCAGCCGCTTTTCTTGAGCCGTGCGCAAAGCCGGAACGCCTCGCCCCGGTCGCGCCGTCCGATCCGCGCCATCCAGTAGCCGCCCTTGGGGCTGGCGCGGCTCTTCTGCCAGACCAGGTCGGGCTCCTCGCCCCGTACCAGCGACGGGCAGACCCGCGTGCGGTCGCGATATTGCGACAGCGCCCGGCTCTTGGTGGTGCCATAGGCGAGCTGCACGCCCCAGGGCGCGAGGCGCGGCTCGGGCTCGGGATAGGCGGTGAGGCGGCGCTCGCGCGCCAGCTCGAAGCAGGCCTGGTCGAAGGGCTTGCCGGGCTGCAGGCTGTAATCATGGTCTTCGGGCGGCGCCTCGGCCCAGTCCTCGGCCGGAACGCCTGTGATGATGCGCACGTAGTCCACCGTCTCGCGGGGCAGGGCGGCGCCGCTGTCGGCCACCAGCGCCTCGGCCCGGCGCTCGCCGCCGTTATAGGCCACCGCCGCCAGGCCGGGATTGCCGAAGCGCCGGGTCAGCTCGCCGAGATACTCGGCGGAATATTCCATCGCTTCCGCGGGGTTATAGGGATCGGAGAGCCCGCGCAGCTTGGCGGTGGAGGGGATGAACTGGGCAATCCCCTGCGCATTGGCATGGCTCAGCGCATTGGGATCGAAGCGGCTCTCCTGCCAGAGGAGCCGGGCAAAGAAGCCGGGATCGAGCCCGTTGCGGGCGGCAAAATGGCCGATCGCCTGGCAGGTGTCGTGCACCGCGTGGCTCGGTCGGATGCACTGCACCGGCCCGAAGGCCCCGGGCGAGCAGAGCGTGCCCGGCTCGTCTGGCAGCGGCGTCTGCTCCGCCGCGAGCGGGCCGGGCAGGAAGAACAGGGAGAACAGGATCGCGACACGCCACATGCGGTTCACTTGGCCTCGCGGTCCTCGCGAGGTCAACTCACACTTTTCACTGACGCCCGGGCGTATTACTTGGGGAACAGGTACAACAGGGGTCCGTCACATGTCCTTCTTCGGCAAGCTCAAGAGCAAGCTGTTCAAGTCGTCCTCGAAGCTCGAGGAAGGGCTCGACGCCATCGTGCAGGAGGGCGGGTCGGAAGACGCGCCCGAGCCCGCCGCGCCGCCCGCGCCGGCGGATGTCCCGCCGCCGCCGGTCGAGACGCCCGAGCCGCCGGTCGAGAC